>JAYTIQ010000112.1:0-9563 GCA_043731705.1 Rugosibacter sp. | reverse complement strand
CCGCGAATGTTGATGTCATGCTCGCGCCCGGCCATGAAGAGTCCAGCGGTAATGCCATTGATCACCACGCCGATGGCCGCTACCACGATCACCGTCATCCCCTCTACGGGCACGGGTGAATGCAGGCGATGCGCCGCCTCCCACATGAGCGACCCCATGGCGACCAACAATATAACGGCATTGGAAAACGCGGCGAGAATAGATGCGCGCTGCCAACCATACGTGTGCCGTGCATCGGGCGCTCGTCTGCCAGCGGCCACCGCGCCCCAGGCCAGCAACAGACCAGCGACATCTGAAAGGTTATGCCCGGCATCTGCCAGCAAGGCCAGTGATCCGGCATGCCAGCCGTAGAAGACTTCGATAATGACAAACGCGACATTCAGCGCGATGCCAATAATGAAAGCGCGGTTGAACGTCGCCGGGCTGTGGGTATGGCCCTGTGTGTGGTGGTCATGCATAAGCTACTGTATCACCCCTCATCGCCCGCAAGCTCTGCGCCATCAAGCTGCTTCATGTTGTCCAGCAGCTTTAGCAAGTAATGCAAGGTGTGAGTCATATCGCTGATCGAAAAATCTGCGAGTACCTGGTCATAGTAGCCATGAATTTTCGGCATAGCCTGATTGTTCCAGACGTCATGGCCTGATACGGTCATGGTAATCCGCCGCGAGCGCCGGTCGCGCCCATCCGGGGCACTGCTGAGATGGCCGTCACGCTCCATCCGGCTAATCAATCCAGACAAGCTTTGTCGGCTGACCAGCAGGTAGCGCGCCAAATCTCCCACACTCATCCCGCCTTCCGCTTCCGGGCGAGACAAGGCACCCAAGACCGCCCATTGTTGCGTGGTGAGGCCTAGCTCCTCAACCGCCCGAGTCCCTGTTTTATGCAGCATATTTGCGCTTTGATACAAACGAAAGAACAACCGGCTAGCCAACGCAATACGCGCAGCAATGCTTTGGTGATCAATTTTTTTCATGGGATTCATCTTGTCATGATGAGCACTTGCAGAAACACTATTAACCAGTAATATATGCCAATATGATGTCATATAGACCACAAAACTCAATGTGGCATACGAGGATACTGGAAACATGAAAACCTAGCGTAAAAACAATTCTCCCTTCTCACCTTTTCAATCGATACAAGGACAACAACATGAACTACGAAGATATTCTGTATGAAGTACGCAACGGCGCGGCGTGGATCACCATCAACCGGCCCGAAAAAATGAATGCCTTTCGCGGCAAGACGTGCGACGAACTGATCCACGCGATTAACAAGGCAGGCTACACCCGCGACATTGGCGTGATCGTGCTGGCCGGAGCGGGAGAAAAAGCGTTTTGCACCGGGGGTGATCAGTCCGCTCATGAAGGCCAGTACGACGGCCGCGGCACGGTCGGCCTGCCGGTTGAAGAACTGCATAACGCGATTCGCGATGTGCCCAAGCCCGTGATTGCTCGCGTGCAAGGCTATGCCGTGGGTGGCGGCAATGTGCTGTGCACCATCTGCGACTTCACCATTGCATCGGAAAAAGCCACCTTCGCCCAAGTCGGGCCAAAAGTCGGTTCAGTTGACCCGGGCTATGGGACGGCGTTTCTGTCACGTGTGGTCGGTGAAAAAAAGGCGCGCGAGATCTGGTATCTATGCCGCCGCTATCCGGCTGCCGAAGCATTAGCCATGGGC
The DNA here is from genome assembly GCA_043731705.1 of Rugosibacter sp. GTDB lineage: Bacteria > Pseudomonadota > Gammaproteobacteria > Burkholderiales > Rhodocyclaceae > Rugosibacter. The sequence continues at coordinate 7,883 of JAYTIQ010000112.1, read as the reverse complement.
CTGGTGAATACGGTCGTGCCACACGATCAGCTTGATGCGGAAGTGGACAAATGGTGCGCTGAAATCATGGAAAAAAGTCCTACCGCGATTGCCATTGCCAAACGCTCATTCAACATGGATACCGCGCACCAGGCTGGTATTGCCGGCATGGGCATGTACGCGCTAAAGCTTTACTACGACACGGAAGAATCGCGTGAAGGCGTCAAGGCTTTTCTGGAAAAGCGCAAACCTGACTTCCGCAAATATGCCAAGTGATTTGGGTTAGCACCAATAAGCAAGCGCCATTTGCCAACGCCCCACGACTGAATGCCGGACGCACTCCCGCATTCGGCTTTTGAATTTACGCAGGAGAGATGATGAATCCTTACATTGATGAAGACCTTGCGATGCTGGCCGAACAAGCCCGCCGCTTTGCCACTGAGCGCGTAGCGCCCGGCTTTTTGGAGCGCGACCAAACCCGCGTGCTGGATCGCACCCTGATGCGTGAAATGGGGCAGATGGGTTTCATCGCGCCTGAATTGCCCGAGCAGCATGGCGGCCAAGGTTTGGGATGCCTGGCCACAGGGATTATTCACGAAGAAATTGCGCGTGCTGACTTGAGCATTTCCTATATCAATCTGCTGGCCTCGTTAAATGGGCAGATTCTTGCGCACCACGGCAAGCCTGAAGTCGTCAAACCCTGGCTTACCAAGCTCACGCAAGGTGACATATTGCTGGCAGTCGCGCTGACCGAGCCGGGCGGTGGCTCGGACGCAGCCAATCTGCGCCTGAAAATGGAGCGCGTCGGCAACCACTACGTGATCAACGGTGAAAAAACCTCGATTTCGGCCGCCGACCAAGCGGATGCAGTGGTGGTGTTTGCACGCACAGGCCCCGTGGATTCTGGCGCGCATGGAGTGTCTGCCATTCTGGTGCCGATGGATTTGCCGGGCATCACGCGCACCCGGTTCAACTGCCACGGCCAGCGCGCCATTGGCCGCGGTTCGCTGTTCTTTGAAAATGTGAAAGTGCCCGTCGATCATCTGCTCGGTGAAGAAGGAAAAGGCTTTGTACAGGTCATGCGCGGCTTTGATTTTTCACGTGCCTTGATTGGCCTGCAAGTACTGGCAGTCGCCCGTGTTGCCCTCGAAGAAACCTGGGCCTATATCACTCAGCGCCAGGCTTTTGGCCAGCCTATTTCAGCGTTTCAGGGCGTGACTCATCCGCTCGCGGATCTTGACACCCAGGTAGTGGCGGCACGCCTGCTCTGCCTGCAAGCCCTGTGGCTCAAAGACAAGGGCGCGCCACACACGGCAGAAGCGGCCATGTGCAAATGGTGGGCGCCCAAGCTGGCTTACGATGTCGTCCATCAGTGCCTGCTGACGTTCGGTCATGGGGGCTATGACCGTGGCCTGATGGAACAAAGATTACGTGATGTGTTAGGTTTCCAGTTGGGTGATGGCACCGCCCAAATCATGAAAACCGTGATTGCCCGCACCCGTGCGGGACGTGTTGCCGTACCCGTGTAATTTGTGACTGAATAAGCAGATCATTGGTTTAAAAATAAGGTTTAAAAATAAAAAAACTACAGGAGATAACTCATGGAATTCGATGCTGTCATGCTTCCACCGCGTCGCGCCGCGTGCATTGCAAAAGGCTTTTGGCGCGATAGAACCATCAATGATGACCTGGCTGCCTGCGTAGAAAAATTTCCTGACAAAATCGCCCTCACCGCTGTACAAACCGAGTCTGGTGAAATCACGCGCTTCACCTATCGCGAATTAGCCACAATGGCCGACCGCATCGCCATCGGTTTGTCGCGCTTGGGTGTAGGCCGCAATGATGTGGTGGCTTGCCAGCTGCCTAACTGGTGGCAGTTCACGCTGACCTATCTGGCCTGCTCGCGCATCGGTGCCGTGATGAATCCGCTGATGCATATTTTTCGCGAGCACGAGTTATCGCTCATGCTCAAGCATGGCGAGGCAAAGGTTCTCATTGCCCCAAAACGATTCCGCAGCTTCAACTATGAAGAGATGGTGACGGCCTTGCAACCGACACTGCCAGACTTGAAGCATATCGTGATTGTCGGCGGCAGTAACGCCAACAGCTTCGAGGCACTGCTCAGCGGGCCCGCATGGGAAGAAGAACCAGAGGCCGAGGAGATATTGAGCCGCCACCGGCCCGGCCCGGATGACATCACGCAACTGCTGTATACCTCAGGCACCACGGGCGAGCCCAAGGGCGTGATGCACACCGCGAACACGACAATGTCGAACATCATCCCTTATGCAGAACGAATGCACATGGGCGCGACGGATGTCATTCTGGCTGCCTCGCCGATGGCGCATCAAACAGGCTTTCTGTACGGCATGATGATGCCCATCATGCTGCAAGCCAGCGCCGTGCTGCAGGATATGTGGGACCCCCGCACAGCGGTGCAGTTGATCAATGAGTATGGCATTACGTTCACCATGGCATCCACCCCCTTCTTGACGGATCTCGCCAAGGCAGTCGTTGAATCGGGCAGCAGCGTGCCCACGCTACGCATCTTTCTTTGCGCCGGCGCGCCGATTCCGGGGCCACTGGTCGAACAGGCACGTCAAGCCATGGGCGCTCACATTGTCGCTGCCTGGGGCATGACGGAAAACGGCGCAGTCACGCTGACCAAGCTCGATGATGACGAACGCTCATTCACCAGCGACGGCTGCCCCTTGCCAGGCGTGGAGGTCAAAGTTATCGATGACAATGGGGTAACTCTCCCGCCTGATGTGCCAGGCAAGCTCCTGGTTCGCGCCTGCTCCAACTTTGGCGGCTACTTGAAACGCCCCCATCTGAATGCCACCGATGCCGATGGCTGGTTTGACACGGGAGACCTGGCGCGCCTCGATGCAGCGGGCTATATTCGCATTACCGGGCGCAGCAAGGATGTCATCATCCGTGGCGGAGAAAACATCCCGGTCGCTGAAATTGAAACCATGCTGTATCGCCACCCCGCCATCGCCATGGCGGCCATCGTCGCCTACCCGGATGATCGACTCGGCGAACGCGCCTGTGCGATTGTTACCGCCAAGCCGGGGCAAAGCGTGGACTTGCCTTCGGTTGTCGATTTTTTAAAAGCACAAAAAGTCACCCTGCAATACATCCCCGAGCGCTTGATTGCGCTGGACGCGATGCCTATGACGCCTTCAGGGAAAATTCAGAAATTCAAACTGCGTCAAATGCTGCTTGATGGCACCATTTAAAACAGCATGAACTGATTTTTTAAAGCTCGGCGATCACCGGCGCATGATCCGATGGACGTTCCAGCTTGCGGGGTGCTTTGTCAATCACACAGGTGCGGCACACGCTTGCCAGCGCAGGCGTGAGCAAAATATGATCGATGCGCAAGCCGCGATTAAGGCGAAAACCCATTTGCCGATAATCCCACCAGGAGTATATTTTTTCGGGCTGATCAAACAGCCGAAACGCATCGGCCAGACCCAGCGCTTGCAAATCACGCAGTGCTGCGCGCTCTGGTTCGCTGCATAAAATCTGATCCTTCCAGGCGGCGGGGTCATGCACGTCGCGATCTTCCGGTGCGATATTAAAGTCGCCCAACAGGGCAAGTCGCGGATGCTGTGCAATCTCTTGCTGGAGCCATCGGGTCAAGGCGGCATACCATTGCAACTTGTAGGCATATTTTTCAGAGCCAACGGCTTGCCCATTAGGCATATAGCCGCAAACAATGCGCACGCCATCGACAGTCGCTGCAATCACGCGCTTTTGCATGTCCTCAAACTCAGGGATATCAAACGCTACATCAGTCATTTCACTGCGCGACAAAATGGCAACCCCGTTGTAGGTTTTCTGCCCGTTATGGACAGCGTGATACCCGGCAGCCAAAAGCTCGGCATAGGGGAACACCTTGTCTTCCATTTTGGTTTCCTGCACACACAGCACATCGGCCTGCGTTGCGGCAAGCCAATCCAGCACGTGCGGCAATCGCACTTTCAAAGAGTTCACATTCCAGGTGGCAATCTTCATGGCATCAGTAACCGTTTAAAAAAATTAGGTTTGTGGCTGCGGGGTTGGCTCATTTTTTAGCACATTCGCCAAACGCACATAGTCGCCCACGCCAAGCTCTTCTGCACGCGCTGTGGGCGAAATACCCAGTGCGGTCAAACCCGCCTCATCGATAAAACCACGCAAGGTGTTGCGCAACATTTTGCGGCGCTGGCCAAAAGCGGCGGCAACGATGCGCGCGAAGAGGGCTTCATCTTTTGCCGTGTCATTTTCGGCACTTTGCGCCGTACCACCAGCGCCGACTTTTTTCTTATCCCTTGGAATCAAGCGCACAATGGCCGACATCACTTTAGGCGGCGGCTCAAAAGCGTCCGGTGGCACGGTGAACAAGCATTCCATGTGATAGTGATATTGCAGCATCACCGATAAACGGCCGAAGTCGCTGCTGCCGGGTTCTGCCACCATGCGATCCACTACTTCTTTTTGCAGCATGAAGTGCATGTCATGCACCACCGCTACGCTCTCGCTCAGGTGAAATAGCAGGGGGCTGGAAATGTTGTACGGCAAATTGCCCACGATCTTCAATGGTCCGGCGCGCTTGAGTGCAGAAAAATCAAAGTCAAGGGCATCCCCTTCGTGCACGGTGAGACGCTCGGCGGGCCAGCGTTGGCGCAGGCGCGCAATCAAGTCACGGTCAATTTCCACCACCTGCAGATGATCGATGCGTGCAAGCAATGGCTCGGTCAAAGCCCCCAGGCCGGGGCCGATTTCAACCACTGTTTCACCTGCTCGCGGCGCAATGGCATCGACAATTTCCTGAATGATGGCGGTGGACACCAAAAAATTCTGGCCGAATCGTTTGCGCGCAACGTGGCCGCGCAGCTGGCTTGCCGGTTGGCTTGAGTTTTTGTTTGCAGATTTAGCCATATCAGGTGCGCTGCTGGGTGATATTTATGGCCGCATCCACGGCAGCAAACAAGCTGTTCGCTGATGCCTTGCCTGTCCCCGCCAGATCAAGGGCTGTCCCGTGATCAACCGAGGTGCGAATAATCGGCAGCCCCAGGGTGACATTGATGCCTTCGTCAAACGCCGCGTACTTGAGCACGGCCAGGCCTTGATCGTGATACATCGCGAGTTGCGCGTCAGACCCAGCGAGTACATTTTTGGTGAATAAGGTATCTGCCGGCAACGGGCCGACGAGCTGCATGCCTTCGGCCCGCAACCGATTCAGCACCGGGATAATGACATCGATTTCCTCACGCCCCATATGCCCGCCTTCGCCCGCATGCGGGTTTAGCCCCGCGACCAGAATGCGCGGCTGCGCGATGCCGAATTTGCGCTGCAAATCGTGATGCAAAATGCGCAACGTTGCTTCCAGGCTGGCTTGTGTAATGGCCGCTGGAATATCTTTGAGTGCCAAGTGAGTCGTGGCTAACGCGACGCGCAACCCGGCACCCGCCAATAACATCACAACCCGTGGGGTGCCTGTGTGTTCGGCCAGATATTCTGTATGCCCGGTAAACGCAATCCCGGCATCGTTAATGATGCCCTTATGTACAGGTGCTGTCACCATGGCCGAAAATTCGCCCGCGATGCAACCGGCCAGTGCCCTGTCCAGCAGTTGCAATACATAGCGGGCATTCGCCACATTCGGCTGCCCGGCAACTGACGCGGTGGCGAGTGGCAGATGCAGAATATCCAAACCACCGATAGCCAGCCCGAGCATGCGCGCACGGCTGGCTAAAAAATCTCGATCACCGAGTACCACCAGGGGCACAGGCCACGAGCGCGCGGCAAGCTGCAAGCAGAGCTCCGGCCCGATACCCGCAGGCTCGCCCGAGGTGACGACAATGGGCTTAGAGGTCTTCGAGTCGATCTTCAACATAGGCGCGGTCGCGCAGTTGCCGAACCCAATCCTGATACACCTCGTCGGCTTTGCGTTCGCGCAATACCTGGCGCGCAATCATGCGCTGACGCTCGATGCTCATCTCGCTGGTGCGCCGCTCCAGCACCTGAATCAGATGAAAGCCAAAGGGAGACTGTACAGGTGCGCTGATCTGGTTAATCTTGAGGCCATCCATGGCCGCCTCGAACTCAGGGACAGTATCTCCTGCATACAACCAACCTAAATCACCGCCTTTGGAGGCAGATAAATCATTTGAATACTGGCGCGCCAAATCAGCGAAATCAGCACCGTTATCCAACCGCTCTTTAAGCGATGCTATTTTGTGCTCAGCCTCTGCGGCAGACACCAGCTCATTCACCTTGATCAAAATATGTCGGGCATGTGTTTGTTTGGCGGCACCAGCTAACGGATTGGTTTCGCCATTGCGCTTTTCTATCAGCTTAATAATATGAAAACCAGCCGGGCTGCGTAAAACATCACTCACCTCGCCAGGCTGTAATTTTTTTACGGTATCCGCATAGAGCTCGGGCAGACGATCCAGTGGGCGCAACCCGAGGCCCCCCCCCTTGAGTCCATCAGGTGCCTCCGAAAAACTGGCGGCAACCTTGGCAAAATCTTCGCCGCGATGAATCTGATCCAGTGCCGATTGCGCACGTGTGCCAATCCGCATCAACTGATCCGGCGTAGGGTTTTCCGGGAGACGCAACACAATGTGCGATACATTGACCACAATGTTGTCACTTTTAGCCCCGCTGTCCGGATTGTTGATGTAGTTCTCGATTTCGCCATCGGATATGGAAGCACGACGGGTCACTTCTCGCTCGCGCAAACGTGCCAGCGTGATTTCACTGCGTATCTCTTCGCGAAACTTGCCCCAACTGACGCCGTCTTTTTCAAGTGCCGCACGAAAAGCAGTCAAGGTTAATTTATTGCTTTGAGCAATACGCTGGATGGATTCTTCCAACTCGCCATCTGTCACCGCGAGTCCGCTTTCTTTAGCATCTTGCAACTGCACCCGATCAGAAATCATGCGGTCAAGCATCTGTCGCTCAATCACATTTCTTGGGGGTAGCGGCACATTCTGCTCGCGCATCTGACGTTCAACACTGGCCAGACGGCTCTGCAGCTCTTGCATGGTAATAACTTCATCATTAACAACTGCCACGATACGGTCGACTTCCACCGGACTGGTTGATCGCGCATAAGCGAGCACGGGCAGCTGTAGTGCGGCAATGAGGATGAGAGAAACAACGAGTGGATAACGAATATTCATAGAATAAAAGGCGTTCAACTTCTGTGGTCAGGGAGAGAAAGAATCCTCAGGCGAATCCGTGTTTCGATTGATGACGCCGTAACCCGGCACCGCGCGTTTCAACAATTCCAGCGGGTTAGAACCAAGCCGTGCAAAACCGTTCAATTCCAGTTGGAAAAAGAGCGATGAATTCACCCGCTGCGTTTGGGTTGCCAACCGCTGCACAACCACCCGGCCAACCCAGCAACCGCCATCATATTCAAACCCGGCAACAGATTCTACCAAGCGCTTTTCCCGGGTTGAGTAGTTGTAGCGGCCCACGCCATGCCAGCCGCCGCTAATCGGCCACTGGCCAGAAATATCAAACTGGCCAAGCTGATCCCGCGTATAGCGATAACCTGTATTTAAGAGCTTGCCCGGTTCAGGTTGATAACGGCCACTAATATTGAATCGCTCCATTTGGCCTAGCCGTGTGTTGTATTGCACACCCGCTTCAACATAAGTCTTCGGTAGCACGCGCCCGGAAAATGCGCCCAGCAGATCCGTCTGCCGGTCGTTACGCAAAACCTCCCCAGGCAAGCCCACATGTTGCGTGGTGAAGTACAGTCGCTGCCCAAAAGATGCACGCAGAATTTCAGCACCATTGTCCGGATCAAGCAGGCGTGAAGTCAGCATGCCCGTTAGCTGATTGGCATCGTTGATTCTATCCCCACCCACATAACGATTTTCTGAAAAAATCTGCGC
>JAYTIQ010000111.1:0-5154 GCA_043731705.1 Rugosibacter sp. | reverse complement strand
TCAATAAAGTTCAAAAAATGGTGCCCATGACGTGGATCGAACACGTGACCTCTCCCTTACCAAGGGAGTGCTCTACCACTGAGCCACATGGGCGAAACTTGCCTCTTACAATCTGGAGCGGCGAGCGGGAATCGAACCCGCGTCATCAGCTTGGAAGGCTGAGGTTCTACCATTAAACTACCGCCGCTCACTTAACTTTTGATTAAATTTCAAATACTTAAAAAATAACCACACGCTACATACTGCTTTGCGATACCAGTAAAGCATTACAAAATAACGATACAATTCACTCATATCAGCAACTACTGGTGGAGGGGGAAGGATTCGAACCTTCGAAGGCTGAGCCGTCAGATTTACAGTCTGATCCCTTTGACCGCTCGGGAACCCCTCCAGCGTAACCGCGAATTATCTTCAATTTTTGCTGCGGCGTCAACATTCATTTCTTATTTATTGATTCATTGGCCAATAAACACAGCCCCGTTACGACATAAACTCCCCAGAAATATCTAAAAAATTCCGGAGGCATTATGAATCTGCAACAACACCCGCGCACGCTACCGCAAGGCCTTGTTGATGAGTTATCCGCTCGTTTTGGCGCTCGTTTCTCGGTTGCGGAGGCCGTGCGGCTCCATCATGGGAAGGATGAGTCATCTCATCCACCAATGCCACCTGACGCGGTTATCTTCGCTGAATCTACCGAAGAGGTGGCTGCAATACTCACGTGTTGCAATGCTTTTCGAACACCCGTCATCGCCTATGGCACAGGAACATCGCTCGAAGGACATATTCTTGCGGTGCAAGGAGGTATTTGCATTGATCTTTCTGCGCTTAACAACGTGGTTGCTGTGCGTGCCGAAGACATGGATGCTACCGTGCAGTGTGGCGTAACCCGCAAGAAACTCAATGAATGGCTTAATGGCACAGGCCTGTTCTTCCCGATTGACCCCGGCGCAGATGCGAGCTTGGGCGGCATGGCAGCGACTCGCGCCTCCGGTACAAACGCCGTGCGCTACGGCACCATGCGCGAGAACGTACTGGGCATGACAGTTGTTCTCGCTGACGGGCGCATACTCAAAACAGGTGGGCGCTCACGCAAATCTTCTGCCGGCTACGACTTAACCCGCCTTATGGTTGGCTCTGAAGGTACCTTGGGCATTATCACTGAGCTCACTGTCCGCTTGCACCCATTGCCAGAAGCCATTGCCAGTGCGGTGTGCACCTTTCCCAGCATTGCGGCTGCCGTCAATACAGTGATTCAGACCATACAAACAGGTGTGCCGATTGCCCGCATGGAATTGCTCGATGCGTTAGCCATTTCAGCACTCAACCGCCACAACAAAACCAACTTGCGAGAAGAACCCACGTTATTCTTTGAATTCCATGGTTCCCCGGCTAGCGTGCAAGAGCAGACAACGCTGGTGGCAGACATTGCCAAAACACACGGCGGCCATGATTTTGACTGGGCCACACGCCCTGAAGACCGCAGCCGTCTGTGGCAGGCCCGGCACGACGCGCTCTGGGCGGCACTGGGCTTAAAACCCGGATCGCGGGCCTTATCCACCGATGTTTGCGTACCCATTTCTCGGCTGGCTGAATGTATCGCAGAGACGATTGAAGACATTGCAACGATCAATCTTCCCAGCGCTATTCCCAGCCCCATTGTTGGCCATGTCGGCGACGGAAACTTTCACGTCGTGCTCCTGCTTGACCCGAACAATCCGGATGAAATCACCCGCGCGCATGACTTTGCCACCCGCCTGGCGCACCGCGCGATCAGCATGGATGGCACCTCGACCGGCGAACATGGTATTGGGCTTGGCAAACGCGACTATCTCATCCCCGAGCACGGCGCGGTGGCGATTGATGTCATGCGCGCAATTAAACAGGCGTTGGATCCGAACAATATCCTCAACCCAGGAAAAATTCTGCCCTCCCAAAAATGAACTGGCTGCGCAGCGTATCGCCAGCACCGACTTTTCTTGTACTACACTATCCATCAGCGCTAGAACGCTACGATAAGATGGCGCATCACATCCGAGGAGAAAGCTCATGAGCACGCTACCCAATAATAATCCGATGGATCCGATGGAATTCTTAAAATCACTTTGGGGCAGCACGAGCATGCCGCTGCCGGGGCTCATGACACCAACACTGGATACAGATGAGCTCGAAAAACGCATCACCGACCTCAAAGCGGTTGAGGGCTGGCTTAAAACCAATCTCAGTGTGCTGCAAATGACTATTCAAGGGCTTGAAGTTCAGCGCGCCACGCTAACCGCACTGCAAGCGATCGGCCAATCTGTCGGGGCGACCGAGTCTGGTGAAAAACTCGGTGAAAATCCGTTTGCCAATCCGAATCTGGCTGCGTTGTGGCCATGGAATCTGATGCAGTCGGCCACAGCCACTTCAAATTCTTCGACTGGCGCATCGCAAACAGCGCAGGCAGCAGACAAGCCCGCCGCAAAATCCACCACAAAAGCGAAACGCACTTAAGGAAGCGAAGCGGAAGGGAAGCGCTCAACAAGTGGTTTTTAACGAATCCATTGCTGACCGTTCGTCCTGAGCTTGTCGAAGGACTTAATCAGCATTTCCTAAAACAAACCTGAGTGCAAGTCTAATCGGCGCAGCTAATGCCTAAATCACGCCATCACGGCGCAGGGTTTCAATCTTATCGACAGAATATCCAATCGCTTGCAACACAGCCTCGCTATCGGCCCCTGCCGCTGCTGCTGGCTGCATATCAGGCAGTGGCCAGTGCGATAGCTTGAAAGGTGGCGCACACTGAATCACCCCGGCCGCGTCCACGACGATTTGCCGCGCAATAAACTGCGGATGCTTCACCGCTTCATCTGGCCGCAATACCGGCGTGACGCAGCAATCCAGCGGAACCAGCGCTTTTTCCCAGTATGCAAGCGGTTGTGCCTTGATCACCGCCGCCAGCGCTGCACGGGCATGTTTCATTTCTGCTGCATTAGTCATATCCAACTTTGCCAGTGCAGGTAAGCCCACTGCAACGCACAGCGTTTGCCAGAACTTGGACTCAATCGCACCGACCGCGAGATAACGATCATCCGCCGTTGCGTACACCCCATACCCGGGTGATGCCCCTGTCATTGCTCCTTCACCGCGCGACGCTAATCCTTCAGCAGTTTGCGTTGCGGCTAAAAGTAAAACCGAGTGCGCCAATATCGCATCCGCCATGGCCACATCCACGTGGCATCCTTGACCCGTGGCTTTAGCACCGATCACCGCAGTCAGCACGCCGACCAAAGCAGTGAGGCTCCCCCCGAGCAAATCGCCAATCTGAAAATCAGGGATGGCAGGAGCGCTCCCCGGTGTGCCATTTTGTTCAAGCAAACCCGTCATCGCGATGTAATTGAGATCATGCCCGGCATAGTGCGCCCACGGCCCGGTTTGCCCGTACCCCGTAATTGAGCAATACACAATCTGCGGATTAATCGCGCGCACGGCTGCATAACCGACACCCAGGCGATCAACCACACCGGGGCGAAAGCTTTCAAAAATGACATCGGCTTCTGCAGCCAAACGCAAAAAGGCCTGCACACCTTCTGGCTGCTTGAGATCGAGGCGCAGACTTTGCTTGTTGCGATTCAACATGCGAAAAAAAGGGCTGTCTTGTCCTTCTGCGTTCGCCTGGCTCGCCCCCGGGCCAAAAGTGCGCGCATAGTCGCCCAGCCCCGTGTCTTCAATCTTGATAACCTCTGCGCCCTGATCTGCCAGATGCAATGTCGCCATCGGACCCGGTAGCAACCGAGTCAGGTCAAGCACACGCAGGCCAGCCAGCGGGCCGCTCGCCGTCTCGTCAGAGCCGACTTTTATCACGTCAGCTATACCGGTAAAAACCACGCCCGCTCTTGCGGCCCAAATAGCCCGCACCGACCATTTCCTTGAGCAAAGGCGCCGGACGATATTTCGAATCATCAAACCCTTCGTAGAAAACCTGCATCACGGCGAGCAGCGTATCCAGCCCGACCATGTCGGCCAACGCCAAGGGGCCAATCGGATGGTTACAGCCGAGCTTCATGCCTTCATCAATCGCTTCGGCCGATGCCAAACCTTCCGAGAAGACAAAAATAGCCTCATTGATCATTGGGCAAAGAATACGATTGACCACAAAGCCAGGATTATTTTTAACCGTGATGGGATACTTGCCCAGCGCCTGCGCCAAGGCTTCCACGCGCTCATGGGTTTCATCCGCAGTTTGCAAACCGCGAATGATTTCCACCAAAGTCATCACCGGCACCGGGTTGAAAAAATGCAAACCGACAAATCTATCCGGGCGCGCCGTTGCTGCGGCCATATGGGTAATCGAGATAGAGGAGGTATTGCTGGCGATGATCGCATTGGGGCCGATCACACGCTCCACATCCTTGATGATCTTGATCTTTAATCCTTCGTTCTCTGTCGCCGCTTCAATCACAATATCGACGCCGCTCATATTGGATATATCGGTGGTTGTCTTGATGCGGGCCAGTGCAGCCGTTTTTTGCTCTTCGCTGATTTTTTCTTTCTTGATCAGGCGATCCAGACTGTTCGTAATGGTCGCCAAACCTTTTTGTATCGCCGCCTCGTTGATATCCAGCATCACCGTGGCAAAACCTGACATCGCGCAAGTCTGCGCGATGCCATTGCCCATGGTTCCAGCGCCGATAATGCCGACTTGTTTGATAGTCATTTCTTGTTACCTTTTTGTAAATTAAACTTGTTGGCAGGTGATTTACATATTGCGTCGGTATTGGCCGCCGACCGCATACAGTGCATTTGAAATTTGTCCGAGTGAACAATGGCGGACTGCCCCCATGATCGTCTCGAACACGTTGTCATCCTTGATCACCGCCTCACGCAAGCGCGCAATCCACGCTGAGGAAGACTCGGCATGCAGTGCGTGAAACGCGGCCAAACGCTGCAACTGTGACTGCTTTTCATCTTCAGTGGAACGCGCTAGCTCAATCTCCCCTGGCGCCCTATCCGCATGGGGATTAAGAAACGTGTTAACGCCAATAATCGGGTAGGAGCCATCATGCTTGCGATGCTCATAGACCATTGACTCCTCTTGAATCTTGCCGCGCTGGTAGCCCGTCTCCATGGCCCCCAGCACCCCGCCGCGCTCGGCGATCTTCTCGAACTCGGCGA
>JAYTIQ010000110.1:0-4028 GCA_043731705.1 Rugosibacter sp. | reverse complement strand
GTGCATGAAGTGGTCGCCTTATTTTGTAGGTTTGACATCAGGGAAAGAGAAGGCACTGTCGTCAAGTGCGACGTTCAATTCTGCCTTCTCGACTACCATTTTTTGCCTATCGCTGGACCCCTTTTTACCTACATCGACCGCAAATGGAATATACACACCGGATACTTTTTCATAGTCGCCGAAATTGGTTTCGATCGCCAATTGCACACCATGTTCAACGCGTTGGCTAAGAACGCGGATCTCAAGAAAATAGTCGGGATCAAGGTAGATATATTCCACGTCTCCATTGGTACGCGACAGCTTTATCTTGTGCGCCAAGGTTCCTTCGACATCCTCAGTACCGAGATATTCAACAGTGGTCCCTTTGGCTTTCCAATCCGTCAGCGCGCCATCAAAATCGTTGACAGACTCAACCAAACCCTTGCTGCTGTCATCTGCCATTTTTTCAGGGTCTTTACGTCCGCCAAAAGGATCAATTTGCCAGCCTTGTTTGCCGTCATAGGCCTGCACTTGCGTCATGCCTTGCAAGGTCGTCTCTTGGCGCACTTTACCCGTACGCTTAAAGCTCTGTACAAAAGCCAATTCAAATTGACCTTGATTCACCAGCAGCTTGCCCGTCAATCGAAGCGAATGCATTGCATGGATGGCTTCGATCCCGCCGCGCGCAGCAATGTTTTTTGCCACTAATTCATCGACCTTGATGGTGTTGCTGGCAAAGGAAGATGAGGCAAGGGAGATGACGGTACAGGCAGTAAGTATGAACAGTAAAATTCGTCGCATAAAATACTTTCAAAGTGATGGCGTTCGGTAAGACGCCATGCAACCCCTTAAGGTCGCATGGGAGGTATCAACGGTGCTGTAGCGATCCCGTTCTGCGCAAAGTATCAGCTTTATGAAATGAAAAATCAAGCGCGATTTCTATCAAGTCAGACTGAGGATATAAAATCGTTTGATTCAGTTTTTGCCCAGCTTTAACCACTACGTTTGCCGAGCTTCTAAAGTTAGTTTGCGTTCGAAGTACATTACTTTTTAGAGACAGGCAGAAGCACCGCCCTTTGAAGTGGGCTCGTTGGGGCGCGCCATCGCACACGAAATCGGCCATTCGCTGAAACTGGGGCACGACAAGAAAAATGGCCGGACAAATCCACCAAGACTCATGAGCACCGGAGGCTACTGCTTTACCGAACAAGACATCTTAACGGCCCTGGCAACAGCCATGAAATTAAGCGCAGAGAAATTGGCGGGCACATTTCAGCCGCAGGATTAACAGGCTGAAGTCGATGTTATTTTGAGGGCCAGGGGAAAGAGATATTCAGCATCAATCATTTAGGTCGATGCTGATCCCTATCGTTCGAATATATCGAAGTTGACCTTTTGATTTCCAACTTGCCGGTTCTTTTGTACAGGCGACGGACCAAAAAATCAAAAGCAAACGAATCGTGATCGGTAATTCCGGATCAAGCAACTGCCCCGGAATTACATTCACCAGGGGATGAAGTTCAGCCCAGTTTTTTTAGCAATGCTTTTGCTGCCAATTCGGAAGATGCGGGGTTTTGTCCGGTTATTAATAAGCCGTCTGTGACGACATACGGTTGCCAGTCGTCGCCTTTAGAGTAAATACCTCCGTTTTGCTTGAGCATATCTTCCACCAGAAAAGGAACAATTTTCGTAAGCCCTACTGCTTCCTCCTCTGTATTGGTGAAGCCTGTTACCTTCTTACCCTGTACCAGCGATTTTCCATCCCGCGTTTTAGGATGTCGTAGTGCTGCCGGCGCATGGCATACCGCAGCCACTGGCTTGCCCATGTTTATCATCGTTTCGATTAGCGAGATGGATGCTGCATCCTCAGCCAGATCCCATAATGGACCATGGCCACCTGGGTAAAACACAGCGTCAAAATCAGCAGCGTGTACTCCGCTTAACTTTAATGTATCTGCCAGCGCAGCCTGCGAGGCTTTATCCGCCTTAAAACGACGGGTAGAATCTGTCTGAGCCGTTGGGTCGTCGCTCTTGGGGTCGAGTGGTGGCTGACCGCCGAGCGGCGATGCCAATGTAATGATTGCCCCAGCGTCTTTAAAAACATAATACGGCGCGGCGAACTCTTCCAGCCAAAAACCCGTTTTATCGCCGGTGTTGCCGAGTTTGTCGTGCGAGGTCAAGACCATCAATATCTTCATGTTAATTCCTTCTGCGGGTGAATACGAATAAGTAGCGTGCCGAAATTCTTAGCTTCCAGCAAACCAATAAAAGCCTAGTGCGCATGCTCAAGGCCATCAACAACATCTTCGCGAAACTTAACCTTCCCTTCTTTAATCCAGGCACTCATCTAAAAAGAACTCTGGGTAGCGACAGCGGCCTCCACCTGACACCGGGTTTTGCTTGCCCAGTGTCGAGCAAGCCCAACTATGCCATGAAGCCAGGCATGCCTGGAACACCGAGCACTTCTTATATGTACGATGGCTCGCTCAATGGATCGAAATCACGCCACTCACCGTTGATAATTGCTCCGTCTAATTTTTCTAAATCTTTCGCCCCAAGTGCTATTAGTAGAGCAACTGTTTTATCCTGTAAATTCGACCCACCTAATTCAGCCGCCACCAACATGCCAGACTTACGCAATGGAACAACATCACCGACGTGAGCGGAGCTATCGGCTGCACTTGTGTGCCTTGCTTTGGCATGTATTGCTTCGTGCGTTGAGTGACCATTGACGTGAGTTTCGTTCGTCGAATCTACACCAATAACTGCCTCCACCACCGCTTTGGCGACAGAGCCAGATGTGCTGTCCTCGTCCAACACAGTACCTGGAGATTCATAGCGATCACCACCGATAGGATAAGTGGCGTGCTGCCCCGGCGGATTGACATAGAATGAGGTGATCTTTCCTTTTGAGAAACCTGCTTGCATCAATTGGTCGACAGCTAAGCCAGCCTGTTCCACCAATTGAAATCTTGCTGCGATAACGGTAGCCATAAGACTATTCTTCCAATAAAAAATCACTCATTGATCGTATGCCAGGTAAGGTTTCAAGCCAAAAACAAACCAATTTCTGTTTGTGAAACTAAATCGTAACCAATAGCAAAGGCCGCTTCCGTTCGCCACCGAACGGATCAGAAATTCATTGATACCACGCTAGAACTAAAAGGGTCAGCTTCGACATATCGTCGAAGCTGACCCTTTTGATTCCTGCGAACAAGTTGACCCTTTTCGTTGCTTATCGGTGGTGCAAAAAATCAAAGTATTCAGGACAAAATGCGGGTGAAATTCTTTCGATGTGACTATTGCTCACGCCATTTGCCACAAGACATTTTTCCCAGTTGGACTTCACGATGGCGCGCAAGGACTCGATAATTTGATCAGCTTCAGAAAAGGAGAGCCCAAATCGATCGCATTCGGACAGCAAATTTTCTTTCGATGCCACACCGCCAAATTCGCCAAGATTCAGCGCAAGACGTGATCTAACACCAGTAGGGCGCTGCGGAACTACATCGAATAAGGGGCTCAGTTCGAAGCCCTTGCCGAGATCGACAAATCCGTGATTGAGATCGTGATCATCCAGATTATTGACAAGACAATTAAAAACAATTCGCCTAAACAATTCTAAGCGATCATCTGTAGTTCGTCGTGACCATGTCGCCAATTCTAAGGAAAGCCGCTGGTATGAACCCGTGATGGCGTAACGTTGCACATCTGGCTTAGAGAAAAAGACGGTTCGCGCGCTTACATAAGCACGGCGCTCCCATCCCTTGATCGCCTCTCCTAGATCTTGCCGATCAAATCGTTCAACCAGAAGGACATCTTTACCTGCGACCTTAATCAGCTGTCGCCTAGGGACATTTAAGCCGGCAATCTCGGCCAAATCTAGCGCCGCTTTCTCCAGCTTTGGGTTGCTCGGCAAATCTTTGGAATCTTTGACACTTGGAAACTTTGCCAACCACTGACGATTGTCGTGCAACAGCGTCGCTTTGGGCCGAGCCCCGCCTGCCGATGTGCCTAGTCTCAGTAGATCATTATATTTTTCAGGGATT
>JAYTIQ010000109.1:0-2959 GCA_043731705.1 Rugosibacter sp. | reverse complement strand
CATGGAGATTCTTTACACCACATCAGCGATTCGAAATGCGATTCGGGAATTGTTCAGTGACCCCAAACGGCGACGTGTGGCTATTGTGGCTTTTGTCGGTGCGGATGCTGAGGCGTTTTTGCCATATCCGCAAGGGCTTGAACTTGTTTGTTGGCCTAAAGCTGGTGCAACAGATGCTGACGTTATCTCTCGTCTCATTCAACGTGGCGCATCGGTGAAATTTTCTGACTCGCTACATATGAAAGTCTATTGGGCCGCAGGCAAGGGAGCGATCATCACATCTGCGAACTTGTCCGACTCTGCGCTAGGCTCAGAGAGGCTTAAAGAACTTGGTATCAAAGTGCCGGCTAAGTCTGTAGATATTGACCGTCTTCTCTTACAAGCCGATTCAAGAGCGGTCAAGAAAAGTGAACTTAGTAAGCTCATTCGCGCCAGCAACAATTTGCCACGAGTAATTACAAGCACCGCGCGAAAGCAAAAAACCTTTATTGAGTGGTACGAGCAAGGACAAACTGACACATTTCGTATGGGATGGACAAACAGCTTTGCAAGCATATGCAAAAATGCTAAGGCAGAATCACGTGCGATGTATGGTATCAGCCAACCCCATTCATTCATTGGATGTGCACTTGGCGACTATGCGCGATCCAATATCGTCCTCACGTTTTTTATGGATTCCAAAGATAAGCTCTCACAATTCGCCTGGCTGAAGGTGGACTTTATTGTGCGGGATGAGCGAATTGCAAAACGTGAATACTATTCTTGTCAGGCCGTGCAAGTCAGACAAAAATCGAACGGTATACCGCCTTTCCAGCTCGATGCAACGTTTCGAGCAGCATTCAAGCAGGCGGCAAATGACTTTGGTATGGAGCGTATCTACAACGCAAAAACAACCAAGCCACCCAAGCGACTAATCGACCTCATTGCAAAGCACTGTAAGGCAGGCAAGTAACTTGAACGGCATGGCGCATTTACCCCCCGCGCACATAAGGCACCGTGACGACAATATCCGTCATCGGGTAATGCTTGGCGTTACCTTCTGTGCCAGAATGGCACGAAGCCAGCCGGAGGCTGAGATTAGTGTAGCAAGGCGGCAGCGCGTGGCGGGATGGTGGGGTGTACGCCCCACCATCCCGCCACGCAAGGACAAAAATTGAACCCCGAAGAAGAAGCAGGCAACACGACCGTCGACCCGGAAGTAAAACCACAAAAAGAACGGCGGGTATATAGCGCAGAATATCGGCGTCGGATATTGAAAGAGGCCGATGAATGCGAGCCAGGGAAGGTGGGCGGACTGTTGCGAAAAGAAGGGCTGTATAGCTCGCATTTGACGAAATGGCGGCGACAACGCGCAGCAGGAGAACTGGCAGGGTTGGCGTCGAAGAAACGCGGAAAGAAGGCCGATCCGCAGGCGCACGAATTGGCACAACTACGCAAACAGATCGAACATTTGAATCAAAAGCTGGCGCGGGCTGAGCTAATTATGGCGGCCCAAAAAAAACTGGCCGACTTGGTTGGGCTACCGATCCCGAGTCCGAACGAGCCGAACGAATAAGCCAAGTGGATGGGCTTGGGGGAGCGATTGGGGTGCGGGCGGCTTGCGAGGTGCTGGGGGTGCCGCGTAGCGCACACCGATCCGCCCATGCCAACCCAGCACCCATGGCAGGAGTAACACCCGAAGCCCTGATCCCGCCGACGGTAGCTGCGGTCGAACCCACCTCACCACGCGCCTTAAGTCTAGCGGAGAAAGCCGCTGTCCGAGAAACGCTCAACAGTGCACGATTCCAAGATCAGTCCCCGCGTGAGGTGTATTCGACACTGCTGGAAGAAGGCCAGTATTTGAGCCATTGGCGTACGATGTATCGCATTCTGAACGAACACGGCGAAGTTCACGAACGGCGCAATCAGCGCCGCCGCATCGCCTATCTGCGGCCAGAATTGATGGCCACTCAGCCCAATAGCGTGTGGAGTTGGGATATTTCAGCCATGCGTGGGCCGGCCAAATGGCAGCATTTCTGGCTGTATGTCATCATCGATATCTTCAGCCGTCATATCGTGGGCTGGTTGATCGCTGATGAGATCTCCACTGAACTCGCCCAGCAGCTCATCAACACCGCCTGTAGCCATCAGGGTATCCAGCAAAATCAACTCACCATTCACGCCGACAACGGTGGCCCGATGAAGGCCAAATCAATGGCCCAACTCATGATTGATCTGGGCGTGGTCAAAAGCCACTCTCGTCCGCATGTCTCTGATGACAATCCTTTCAGTGAGGCTCACTTCAAAACCTTGAAATACCGCCCGGACTATCCCAACCGTTTTGACAGCATCGAGCATGCCCACGCTTGGATGCGCACATTTATCGACTGGTACAACAATCACCACCACCACACGGCCTTGGCACTGCTCACGCCTGCCACTGTCCACTCTGGCCAAACCTTAGCGGTTTTGGCCCGTCGCCAGCTCGTCTTGGACGACGCTTATGCTCGCCATCCCAAGCGTTTTGTCCGCCATCCGCCTGTTGCCCCTGTTCCACCTGCTGCTGTCTGGATCAATCCACCCAAACCCATCCCGGAGGTGTTTCTTGTAGACCCGCTATCTTCCCTAAATTCCTAACATCTTTGGCTTCGTTCCTATTGACACAGTCCGCGGTGCCATCATTGCCCTGATCCTGGAGAAATCCTATGGCACGTTTTTCTTCTAGCCGCCTCAACATACTGGGCTTTAGCCTAACGCTGGTCACCCTCTTCGCAGGCTTGACCGCCTTCTTCAGCGATAGCTTGGCGGTGGCGTTTGTGACGCTCGTTGCTCAGCTTGCGGCGATGGCGTGCTTCACGCTTGGACAAAAAGCATCCGAGGTCGACAAGAACACCTGAAATTCGTGCGCTTTGCGCTTGATTCGTGTTTGCGTATCGTTATTATATTCATCAGTTTTTATTTCATTCAATGCCCGAGGGGC
>JAYTIQ010000108.1:0-10763 GCA_043731705.1 Rugosibacter sp. | reverse complement strand
TTGGCAAGTGAGGCAAGGGATCGGGTGATTGGTTGTCTTGGGCGGTCGTGCTGGTTTGTGATGCGGGAGTTGACGGTGGCGAAGTGAGCGGCTCCAGCGCCAGGCCGGCAGCGGAACTTTCTGTTGCCTGCCTGTTAGCGCTGAGGCCACCTTCACTGTGGCCTTCGCGCTTGGCCAATTCCGCTTTTTTGAGCGCATCCATGAGCAGACTCATGGTGTGTGAGTCCTGGGGCTTTCGATCATTTTTTGATCAGGGTCAGGATTGTTGGTGAAAAAGGTCTGATTGGGAAGTTGTTGCTGAAATTCACGATAGTCTCCATTCAGACTGGCATCGCGGATGACCGTTGGCTTTAGGAAAATGACCAACTCGGTTTTGGTATTGGTGTCATCTCGATTGCGAAAGAAGTTGCCTATGCCGGGCAAGCGGCCTAGCCCGGGAACCGCATCCGTGTTGTAGTTTATTTTGTCTTCCATCAGCCCACCCATGACAGCGATTTCACCATCCGCCAAGCGTAATACGGATTCCATTTCGCGGGTTTGTATTTCCGGCACACGATTGGGTATGGCAGAGGGAATATCCGGGTTTGGATCGGTTTTAAAGCCCGTCACTCTTGAGATGGTGGGGCGCACATTCAGGGTAATCATGTTTGTTTCACTAATTTGTGGCGTGACATTCATGACCAGGCCAACAGCGATGGATTTAGCGGTTGTGGTAAATGATTTTTGTGTATTCACCTGACCGATCGTGGAATCCGATTTGACTTCAAAATAGACAACGTTATCGACTACTTTCAGCATGGCTGTTTGATTATTCAGTACGCTGATTTTCGGGCTCGACAATACTTTGACGTTACCAAAGGTTTCCAGCAAAGTCAGCGTGGATGAAATGCCCAAGCCAGGCGCCACATAGTTAAGCAAAAATGAAGCACCCGGCGCAGCAAAGGGGTCAGGCACAGCACCGTTGGTTAGGCCGGTTGGCGATTGCGCCAATGAGAATCCGGCCGTTCCAGGGGATCGCAACGAGCGCAGGCTTTGCCAGTTGATGCCCTGTTTGTAATTGTTGTTCAGGGTCACTTCAGCAATAGTCGCTTCGATGATGACCTGACGGCCCGCGTTGCGGGTGACTTGATCTATGTATTCCTGTACTTTTTCATGCTGGCGAGACGTGGCGCGAACAACAATCACCCCTGCTTCGGGGTTGGCAATGACGGAGGCCGCCTCACGAAAAGTTGTACGTTTAACGACGGTGGTACCTTGTTCTTGCAAGCTTGCAGGGTTAGGGCTGCCTGCGAGCGATGATGTATTCCCTTTGCCACCTTTACTTGCCCCAGTTGATAAGGTGCCCGTTCCCGTGGTTTCTTGTTGATTATCGTGTTCGATGACTGTTTCGCTGGAGCCTTCAGGCAAAATTTTGTCTGTTTCGCGCAGGATGTCTTTGATGTTTTTTTCAACAGAGACCCAAAAATTGTTTTGCGCTTTGCTGGTGACAGTAGTGGTTGAATTGTTTCCACCTCCAGTGGAGGTGTTCGTGCTGGCTCCGGAACTTGTTGAAGCAATCTGTGTGTTGATGGAAACGGAGCTGCTGACATCGCGCAACATATTCACGTAATCGACTTTGTACGTATGCAGAAAAGGCGAATCTGGCATGACAATCAGATTCGGCCCATCGAGTTCCCAACGCATATCTACCTGTTTGGCGACGCGGGTGAGAATTTGTTGCAAGGTTTGGTCTATGGCATTGATTGTGACGACGCCATTGATACCGGGGTGTACATCGACGTTAATTTTGGCATCGCGCGACAGGGCAAAGAGCAAATCCTGCACTGGAATATTGCGCACGGATACCGAGTAAGTTTCTGTTTTTGCGGAAGCCGTTGGGCGGGGCAATGTGATGGCGGTGGCAACAGGCGTTGGGATGTCGCGTGAGACGGCAGCCGGTGGAATGCTTTCAGCGTGGAGGTGGCCATTGGAAACCGCAGGTGGCTGAATGGTGCTACAGGCCGCCAAAAAGACAAGGCTGGCGAAGCATATAGCAGAGAGCGCTGGTTTTAAGTGTAGGCGCAATGGGTTCTCCAAAGTGACAATTCAATCAATCAGTAATGCCCAGATGTTAGCATAACACATGATGTTATTTATTTAACTCAATGATTTTAATCAGTAATTAGATCATTATTTAGCATAATGTCATTGTCGGAGGCGACTTACTTGGCGTGCATAAGGTTTGGTTTTTTTCAATCTGTCCGGCAGCTGCTTGATTGCGGCCATCGCAGCAGTGCGTGTTGGGTATTCGCCATAGATGATGCCATACCGTGGCTGACCGCTGAGGGGTGAAAAATAGACGCGCAGATTATTGAAGTCGGCTTGCGATGCGGCGGCGTTTAAAAAACTTTCGACTTGTTCTTGCTGCGTTGCATCGGTTACCCAAATCTGTATAAACCAGTGATCGTTTGGCGTCTTTTCAAGCCAATGTTGCCCGGCGGTGATGCGTGCTTGGGTTAATGGATAAGCGGGTACATTGCTTGGCGTGAGGGGTGCAAGTGTAGTCAAAGTGACTTGGTTTGCAGGCGGTACTGAGTGCGAAACAGGTTCGGCTGCACGCAGAATGGGACGCTGGGCGGTGGCGATCAGCCATGTGGCTACAACCAAAGCCACTACCGCAGCAATGGCCGCACCGCCAAGAGCGATCGTGCGAGTTAAATTCTTGGATGTTCTTTTGCCAGCATAGGTGGCTTGGCTGAACTCACTATCGCGAATTGCCGCGTGAGCTTCTTGCGTTCCAATTTGGTGACTGTCTTTGGCGTAAGCTGCGAGCAACGCTTTATCGGCGAGGATATTGATGCGGCGGGTGAGGCCATGTGATATGCGCGCGATCATTTTTACTGCCACTGGTGTAAAGACACTGGGGCCACGATAGCCTGCGGCACGCATGCGAAAATCAAGATAGCTGGCGATGTCATCACGCACCAGAGGTTCCAGCCCAAAGTTATGGGTAATGCGCTCTTTGAGCTGGCGCATATCAGGGCGAGCCAGAATATCGTTCAGCTCAGGTTGGCCAAAGAGCACGAGCTGAAGCAGTTTGTGGCGATTGGCTTCGAGGTTGGATAACAGGCGAATTTCTTCCAGTGTTTCTACTGGCATGGCGTGGGCTTCGTCGATAAGGACTACTACTTGGCGACCTTCGCTGAAGGACGCGATCAAGTGGTCTTGCAAGGTGCGCAAGACGAGGGACGCTCTGGCATTATCTGGCAGCGCAAGGTGAAGTTCATCGGCAATGGCGTACAGAATATCTTCGCGCGCCAATGAAGGGTTGGCCAAGTAAATGATAGTGACTTTTTCAGGCAGGCGCTCCATGAGTACGCGGCACAGCATGGTTTTACCGCTACCCACTTCGCCACTGACCTTAACGATGCCTTCGTCGTGGGTGATGGCATACAGCAGGGCATCCAGCGTGGCACCGCGATTCGCGCCATCAAAGAAAAAATCCGTGTGCGGCGTGATGCGGAAAGGGGGCTCGGTAAGGCCAAAGTGTTCCAGATACATAGGGTGACTAAATCTCCAGTCGCTACTGTGCGGGCGGCCGCTTGGCGCGGCCGAGTGCGTCGATGCGGTTATAGAGTGTCGTGCGGTTAATGCCCAAAAGACGAGCAACTTGACTTAAATTGTCATGGGCTAATTGGCGGGCAGCTTCAATATAGGCTTCTTCCCAGTGCCGCAAGGTGGCATCAAGGCTGAACTCATGTTGTGTTTTTAATTCACGCAGCGCATAGGCGACAAGCTCGGCACTGGTAGCAAAAGTCGGTGCTGGTGATACGCTGGATACAGCGGCAATGCTCGCCGCGCCAGCAATATCGAGCTCGGCTTCGAGTTCATGCAACGCTAGGGTTTTGCCGGCGTGTTTGGTGATGAGGCGAATGACAATGTTGCGTAATTCACGTACGTTGCCTGGAAACGAGTAAGCCAACAAGCACGCAGTCGTTTTTTGATTCAACTGAAATGCGGGGAATCCGGTCTGTGCGCTGTACAGCGTGCGAAAGTGCTCAAACAGTTGCAGTCGGTCCGCACCCAGTTCACGCACAGGCGGAACGTTAATGGTGAACACTGACAGCCGGTGATACAAGTCGGCACGGAATCGCCCTTCGCGAACTTCTTTTTTTAGATCTCGATTCGTGGCAGCCACAATGCGTGCGGCGGTGTGGCGGGAGTGTGTTTCGCCAATTCGCTGAAACTCGTTGTTTTCCAGAACGCGCAATAATTTGGGTTGCAGTTCGAGTGGCAATTCGCCAATTTCATCAAGAAACAGAGTGCCACCTGCAGCATCTTCAAAATAGCCAGCGCGCGCACCGGTTGCGCCAGTAAAAGCCCCTTTACCATGCCCGAACAGCGCGGCTTCAACCAGATTAGGCGAAATCGCGGCGCAATTCAAAGTCAGGTAGGGTTCATTGGCGCGCTTTGCGTATCGGTGCAAGCCTGAGGCAACGAGCTCCTTGCCGCTGCCTGATTCACCCTCTATTAAAACGGGAAAAGGCGAAGGGGCAAATTGCTTGATTTGTGCTCGCAGGTTTTGCATTGCAGGACTATTGCCCACCAAGCCATCTTCTATTTTGGTGGCACTATCATTGAACGAGAGAACATGCTGAATCAGCTTGAGAATTTCCTCCGGGCTCGCTGGTTTGGAAACGAACTCGGTAGCACCCAAGGCGCGTGCATGGCGAGCGTTGGCTTCTTCGCTTTGGCCAGAGAGAACGATAATCCGAATGTGAGGGGAATGCGCAAGAATTGCGGCGATCAGGGCGAATCCTTCATCCGGGGCATGGGGTGTCGGGGGCAGGCCGAGATCTATCAATGCTACGGCAGGTGATGTACTTGTCTGTCGTAATAGAGCGATTGCTTCTTTGCGCCGAGTTGCGGTCAGGACGGTGTAATCGCGGCTCAGGAAGTACCCCAAGGTATCACTGATGAGCGGATCGTCATCAACAAGTAATACGACAGCTTTGTCTTTTAGCGCGGCCACGGGATGTCCAATACCTATTTATGGTGGGTATCATAGGCTAAAGATCAGGGGGTCAAAGGCTTGTATGAGCGGTATTTACTCTACTTTTTCTTCGACTGAGCGCCTTAATTCGAGAGGACGGTTCTGCTACAATAGTACGCTTAACACGACCTGAACCCACGTTTTTTCCTACTTATCCTATGCCACAAGAACCACTGGTTGAAATTCGGGATCTTAACTTCTCTTACGATACGCGCACGATACTCAGCGGGATCAACATCACGATTCCTCGTGGCAAGGTTGTTGCGGTTATGGGGAGTTCGGGTTGTGGCAAAACTACCACCCTGCGTTTGATTGGTGGCCAACTCAAGCCGACATCTGGTTCTGTAAAAGTGGCAGGACAGGTTGTGCATGAGCTTGATGCTAAACAGCTTTATGCGCTGCGTCGGCGTATGGGCATGTTGTTTCAGTTTGGCGCCTTGTTCACCGATATGTCGGTGTTCGACAACATTGCTTTCCAGATGCGTGAGCACACCGATCTGCCCGAAGCGATGATTCGTGATTTAGTGCTAATGAAATTGCATGCCGTGGGTTTGCGTGGCGCACACAATCTAATGCCGACTGAGCTTTCCGGCGGCATGGCGCGGCGAGTAGCACTGGCGCGCGCCATCGCGCTTGACCCTATGCTCATTATGTATGACGAACCATTTGCCGGCCTTGATCCTATCTCTTTATCAATCGTGGGCGAGTTGATCCGCAAATTGAATGACGCTTTAGGTGCGAGCAGCATCGTGGTTACCCACGATGTGCATGAATCCTTGAAAATTGTTGATTATGTCTATTTTGTCTCAGAAGGAAAAATTGTTGCCGAGGGAACGGCTGAAGAAATAAAGAACTCAAAAGCACCCTATGTTCACCAATTCGTGTGGGGTGAAGCCGACGGCCCTGTGCCATTCCACTATCCGGCGAAAAAATCCTATGGCGAGCAGTTGATGGAAAGTGCGGTGTATCGTGGATAAGGTTTATAAGGCGGGATCGAAGGCTGCGCAGTTTTTACAGTTTCTGGGTAATACGGTTACTAAACGAATTTTCCGGCTGGGTTTTGCGGCGCGTTTTTTTGTTGCTATCTTTTTGCAGTCAGGAACAGCCTTCCGGCGCCTTAATTTGACGTTGCGTGAGGTTTATTTCTCAGGTGTTTTATCGTTAATCATTATTTTGGTATCGGGGTTGTTTGTCGGTATGGTTCTTGGGTTGCAAGGCTATGACACGCTGCAACGCTACGGGTCGACCGAAGCGCTGGGTATTCTGGTGGCTTTGTCACTAGTACGCGAGTTGGGTCCGGTCGTTGCGGCACTGCTGTTTGCAAGCCGTGCCGGCTCGGCGATTACGGCAGAAATTGGCCTGATGAAGGCAACTGAGCAACTGTCTGCCATGGAGATGATGGCGGTCAACCCGATAGCGCGTGTCGTCGCCCCGCGATTTTGGGGTGGGGTGGTTTCCATGCCGATTCTGGCTGCGTTGTTTTCGGCCATGGGTATTCTAGGTGGTTACCTAGTTGGGGTGAAGCTGATCGGCGTCGATGAAGGTTCGTTCTGGTCACAAATGCAGGCGTCGGTTGATTTTCAGAAGGATATTCTGAATGGGGTGATTAAAAGTTTTGTTTTTGGCATCATTGTTAGTTGGGTTGCTGTATTTGAAGGTTATGACGCCGACCCTACGGCTGAAGGTGTTTCGCGCGCGACTACGCGCACTGTTGTAACGTCGTCGTTAGCTATTTTGGCTGCCGATTTTATTCTTACCGCCTTTATGTTTACAGGGGCATGACATGACTCGTACTACGATTGATCTTTGGGTTGGTTTTTTTGTGGCGCTTGGTTTGGCTGCACTGCTTTTTTTGGCATTGAAAGTGGGAAATCTTGCTACGTCAGGTAATGGGGAAACCTATGCGATTGAGGCCAAATTTGACAATATCGGCGGACTCAAAGTTCGCGCCCCCGTGAAAAGTGCTGGGGTTGTTGTTGGCCGAGTTTCCGAAATCCGGTTTGATCCAGAGGCATATCAGGCTGTTGTAAAAATGCAACTCGATACCCGCTACCGCTTCCCGCGTGATACGTTTGCCACTATTAATACCTCGGGATTGCTAGGTGAGCAGTACATTGGGTTTGAGCCAGGTGGTGATACCGATATGCTAAAGTCAGGTGACGTAGTTAAAAAAACACAGTCGGCTGTAGTGCTTGAGAAGCTGATCAGCCAGTTCATGTTCAGCAAAGCGGCTGAAGATGGCGCTGACAGCAGCAAAAAGTAGTTATTATTTTTTACAGGAAACTAAAATGAAAACATTGTCTGTGCGTGTCAATTCTGTTGCGCTGATGCTTTTGGTGGCAGGCTTGACCACAGGTTGTGCCACATCAGGTGAAGCTAAAGATCCGATGGAGGGTTTTAATCGGGCAGTGTTTTCTTTCAACGATGGGCTGGATAAGGTTGTCTTGAAGCCGGTAGCTAAAGGTTACGATGCTGTTCTGCCGAATCCTGTGCGCACGGGCGTAACCAATTTTTTTGGCAACGTTGCTGATGTGTTCGTTGGCGTGAATAATTTGCTGCAAGGCAAACTGACAGCAGGTGCGAGTGACTTGGGTCGTGTCGCAGTTAATTCAACGATTGGCCTGCTAGGCGTGTTGGACGTTGCGTCCAATATGGGTTTGGAAAAGCATGATGAAGACTTCGGTCAGACGTTTGGTCGCTGGGGAGTGGGTAGCGGCGCTTATGTCGTTGTTCCAGTATTTGGACCGCGGACTGTACGCGATACGGTGGGATTGGTGCTTGATGTGGCTGCTGACCCGGTTGCGAATTTGGATCATGTACCAACGCGTAATACCTTGGCTGCGGTGCGTTTGGTTAATGATCGTGCAAACTTGTTACCGGCTGATAAAGTCATTGAAGAGGCCGCGCTGGACAAATACTCGTATGTTCGAGACGCTTATCTACAGCGTCGCCGCAGCTTGATTTATGACGGCAATGCACCGCGCGAAGCAGAGAGTCAGTAAAACTGATTTTCCGAAAAGTTAAATTTCCATATAGGATCATCCAATGAAATCTGTTCTAGTGTTTATAAGTAGTATTTTGATTGCTGCTAGCGTAATGGCCAATGATATAGCGCCAGATGCACTGATTAAGTCTGTCAGTGGCGAAGTGTTGGAGATCGTTCGTGCCGATAAGGATATTCAGTCGGGAAACGCTAAAAAAGCGGCAGATCTGGTAGAAAGAAAAATCGCGCCTAATTTTGACTTTTTACACATGACCCGTTTGGCATTAGGCCGTGACTGGCGCCAGGCAAGTGCCGAGCAGCAGAAGGCATTAGCCAATGAGTTTCAAACATTGCTTGTTCGTACCTATTCAAGAGCACTGACTGAATATAAAAACCAGACAATTGATGTCAAACCCCTAGTTTTAAAAGCGGGTGAAACCGACGTCAAAGTGCGTTCGGAAATCAAGCAACCGGGTGCCAAGTCGATACAGCTGGATTACTACCTGCAAAAGAATAATGCTAGTTGGAAAATTTACGATATAGAAGTCGCAGGTATTAGCCTTGTGACGAATTATCGTGAATCCTTCGCCAGTGAGGTGCGCAATTCAGGGATTGATGGATTGCTGAAATCATTGCAAACGAAGAATAAGTCCGGCGATACCATCGCTATTAAAAAATGATTCGTACCGTCAATGATCGCGTAGAAGTTTCCGGCCCAGTTACAGTAGCCGATGCTGCAACGCTACTCGCAGAGGGAGTGGCTGCGTTATCAGCGGGCAATTTACCCGTTACAGTGTTTGACTTGACTGACGTAACCTCAGTTGATTCATCCCTGCTGGCCGTTGTTTTTGGCTGGATGCGTGCCGCCAAGCTTAATGGTAAGTCGATTCGACTCACGAACCTTCCGCCAAGTTTTTTAAGTTTGGCTGCTGTATACGATGTAGCTGACTTGCTGCCTCAGCACTGACCACGCATTTGCGTGGTTCTAATCCCCGTATTTATTCTGTTATGACCGCCGCCATCCGCGTTGAGCAGGTATATAAACGGTTTGGCTCGGTTCACGCACTCAATGGTGTTGACCTCACGATACAGCCGGGTGAGTTCTTTGGTTTGCTTGGCCCCAATGGCGCCGGGAAAACAACCTTGATTTCTGCCCTTGCCGGATTGTCGCGTCACGATTCAGGGCGTTTGACGATTATGGGGTTTGATGTAGAAGCTGATTACCGGGCAGCTCGTCGCCAGCTGGGCGTTGTTCCTCAAGAGCTGGTGTTTGATCCATTTTTCAGCGTACGTGAAACCCTTGAGATTCAGGCTGGATACTATGGAATCGATCCTAGTCGGCAGCGTCGGGCATGGATCGACGAAATTCTCGAAAATCTTGATTTAACCAGTAAAGCGGATGCCAATATGCGTACGCTATCTGGTGGAATGAAGCGGCGTGTATTGGTGGCTCAAGCACTCGTGCATCGGCCACCGGTGATTGTGCTGGACGAACCTACTGCCGGTGTTGATGTGGAGCTGCGCCAAACATTGTGGCAGTTTGTGCGGCGGCTCAATGAAGACGGCCACACGATTGTTCTCACGACACATTACCTGGAAGAGGCAGAGAGCCTCTGCGAGCGTATCGCCATGTTGAAATCGGGCCGAGTGGTTGCGCTGGATACCACGCGCAATTTGCTCAGCCGTTTCTCTTCGCATACATTGCGCCTGCGTACTGCGAGCGATAAGCCCGCTCAGTTGGGCATGACGCAAGAACGGATAACACAAGAGTATGCAACGCAAGAGCGTCCCAGCGGTTGGTGGACGTGCGCGTTTGCGCATTTCGATGAGATCGAGCCAATGCTGGCACGTATCCGTAATGCCGGGTGCATGATCGATGAGCTTGAGATTGGCAAACCAGATCTTGAAGATGTGTTTGTCCGTGTGATGCAAGAGCAGCATCATGAACAAATTCGCGCCACATGAACTACTTATCCATAAAGCCCAGTCGCGGCTTCATCACCCTGTTTTATAAAGAAGTACTGCGCTTCTGGAAAGTGGCGGCACAAACCGTGGCTGCCCCGGTGCTGACAGCCTTGCTTTATTTGCTGATTTTTTCACATGTACTGGCTTCCCACGTCGAAGTACATGGCGTACCCTATACCTCGTTTCTGGTTCCAGGCCTGGTGATGATGTCGGTATTGCAAAATGCATTTGCAAATACGTCGTCTTCTTTGATTCAGTCAAAAGTGACAGGGAATCTGGTGTTTGTATTACTGCCACCGATTTCACATATCGAATTTTTTTCAGCCTATGTATTGGCCTCTGTCGCCCGCGGTCTGTTGGTGGGTGCAGGGGTGCTGGTCGTTACCACATGGTTTGGTGGTTTGAGCTATGCGGCCCCGGTCTGGATACTGGTTTTTGCGATGATGGGTGGCGCGGTCATGGGCACGCTGGGGTTGATTGCGGGTATTTGGGCAGAAAAATATGACCAGCTGGCAGCATTCCAGAATTTTTTGATTTTGCCACTGACTTTTTTATCTGGCGTATTTTATTCCATTGCTTCTTTACCGCCCTTTTGGCAACACGTGTCGCGCTGGAACCCTGTTTTTTATATGATTGATGGTTTTCGCCACGGCTTTTTTGGTGTCTCGGACATCTCGCCCTGGATAAGCTTGCTCGTCGGTTTGGGGTGTCTCCTGATCTTGTCGTCAATCACCCTGAGTGCGTTAAAACGCGGTTATAAACTACGCGCCTGATTTTTTTGTG
>JAYTIQ010000107.1:0-10879 GCA_043731705.1 Rugosibacter sp. | reverse complement strand
AACCTGTCTGTGCTTGATGGCTGGTGGGGCGAAGGCTACGACGGCAAGAATGGCTGGGCGATCAGTCCGGCCGCAGAGGGGCTAGATCCCGCGCAACGTGACGCCGAAGAAGCGCGCACACTGTATGAGCTGTTGCAGGACAGCGTGATCCCGCTGTACTACCGCAACACCGCACTTGGTTATTCACCGGAATGGGTGGCTATGGCCAAACACTCCATCGCCTCAATCATGCCGCGTTTCAACATGCAGCGCATGGTCAGCGAATATGCGACAAAGTTCTACTCGCCCGCTGCTGCGCAGTGGCGCAAGTACGCCGGAGAAAACTTCACCAGGGCGCGCCAGGTCGCCGAATGGAAAACCCGCGTCCGCAATGCCTGGCCGGGAGTTCATCTACAGCGTATCGATCAAGCCATAAGCCGCATCCGCTTTGGTGGAACGCTGCGCTTCGAGATTGCTGTCCAGCTTAACGGGCTGATGCCGGAAGACCTGACGGTCGAACTGGTATTCACCCGTCCGCGTAAAGCCACCTCGATCAAGGCATGGCGTCACGTACTGTGCCACGAACAGCCACTGGAAAGCGGTAGGCATCTTTTCAGCTGCGAACTGACGCCCGAGCAGTGCGGCAAAATGGAATACCGCGTGCGCGCCTATCCAAGCCACCCCTTGCTGACCCATCCCTTCGAGATGGGGATGATGCTGTGGCTGTGAATCGTTCGTGAGTCTGACCAACACACCCGGCTGGATCATGCTGACACGCCTTGCAAAAACGGTGCGCAGCGTTCATCTGCGCAATCTATTTGCGGCAGATGAGCAACGCTTCATGCACTTTTCGCTGCGCGAAGAAGGCATGCTGCTGGATTATTCAAAGCAGCGCGTCACGGCAGACATCATGGCGGCGCTGCATGCCCTGTGGCCAGCAGCTGACGGCCCCGGCTGGCTGGCGCGCATGCGTGCTGGGGACGCCATCAACCACACCGAAGGCCGCGCCGTGTTGCACACCGCACTGCGCCATGGCGGCAGCGAGCCGATCTATTGCGCAGGACAAGATGTCATGCCCGATGTGCACCGCGTGCTGGACAAAATGACGCGGTTTTGCAACGATATTCATCAGGGACACTGGCGTGGCGCAACGGGTGAACGCATCCGGGATGTCATCAATATCGGCATTGGTGGCTCTGATCTCGGCCCCAAAATGGCCAGTCGTGCGCTAGCGGCACAGCACATGCCAGAGATCACGGTGCATTACGTCTCGAATCTCGATGCCGCGCATCTGGCCACCATGCTTGCCAGCCTTGATCCGGCACGCACGCTGTTTATCATCGCCAGCAAAACTTTCGCCACGCAAGAGACAATGCAAAATGCCGCCTCGGCTCGCACCTGGCTAACCGCTACGCTCGGCGAAGCGGCTGTGGCTCGTCATTTCGTTGCCGTATCGACCAACCTGCCTGCCGTGGCTGCGTTCGGCATCGATCCGGCGAATGCCTTTGAATTCTGGGATTGGGTTGGCGGCCGTTTCTCGCTGTGGTCAGCCATCGGCCTGCCGCTGGCGCTGTCTATTGGCATGGACAACTTTCGTCAGCTTCTGGCAGGCGGTGCGGCGATGGATGCGCACTTTTTCAGCACACCCGCAGAACGCAATCTACCACTCACACTGGCCTTGCTGGAACTCTGGAATGTGAATTTTCTCGGTGCTGAAACCCGCGCCCTGCTGCCTTACAGCCAATCGCTGGAACTCTTGCCAAACTATTTGCAGCAACTGGAAATGGAGTCCAACGGCAAACATGTCGACCGCGCTGGCAAGACCGTCGCTTATGCCACCGCGCCAATCCTCTGGGGCGAATCCGGCACTAACGGCCAGCATGCTTTTTACCAGTTGATTCATCAAGGCGGACGGCTGATTCCCTGCGAATTTATTGCACTCATCGAACCCGACTTCATGCTGCCCGGCCATCACACCAAACTGCTCGCGCATTGCTTCGCCCAAAGCGAAGCGCTGATGCGTGGCAAAACGCTTGCCGAAGCGACTGCTGAACTCGCTGCCGCCGTGTCACCAGCGCCGAGTTTTATCGCCCCCTACAAAGTCTTCCCTGGCAATCAGCCCTCAACCACGCTATTGCTGCCGCGCCTCAACCCTTACACACTGGGTCAGCTGATCGCACTCTACGAACATAAAGTATTCGCGCTGGGTGTACTGTGGAATGTGAATTCCTTTGATCAATGGGGGGTTGAATATGGCAAGCAGCTCGCCAGCCGCCTGCTGCCAATGATCGAGGGACGCACCCCGGCAACGGGACTGGATAGCTCGACGGCGGGGCTGCTTGCCGCCTGCCATAAACCATGACAAAAGTAGTTGGGCAAATTCTGAATTTTTAGAGGCTCCCCTATGAACACTGCGGCATCTGACAGATTTGCCATTGAGACATCTGAACTAACACGCCAATTCGGGCATTTAACTGCAGTGGATCACATAGGAATCTGCGTTCCCTATGGAGAAATTTTCGGTTTGCTGGGTGCAAATGGTGCAGGAAAGAGCACCCTCATCAAGATGCTTACGACACTGCTAGCGCCCACATCCGGATCCGCCACGGTCGGGGGATTCAATATTATTAAATCTCCGGGAGATGTCAGGCGACGTATCGGCTACGTATCGCAACTTTTGTCGGCCGATGGCGCCCTGACCGGCTACGAGAATCTACGCCTGTCGGCCAAACTCTACAGCCTGCCCAAGACAGAAAGTGACCAGCGCATCGGTGATGCCCTGGACTTCATGGGTCTTGCCGATTCGGCACACAAGCTCGTAAAAACCTACTCGGGTGGCATGATCCGCAGGCTTGAGCTTGCCCAGGCTATGCTGCATCGTCCCGCAATCCTGTTTCTGGATGAGCCGACTATCGGACTCGATCCGGTTGCGCGCCATATGCTGTGGGATCGCCTGCTGGATCTCCGCCGCGACTACGGCATGACGGTTCTCATCACGACGCATGACATGGAAGAAGCAGAAACGCTTTGTGACAAGTTGGCAATTTTGCATAGGGGACGAGTCAGCGTGGAGGGAAAGCCCGCTGAGTTGCGTATGCAACTCGGAGCGCACGCGACCATGGACGATGTATTCGCACATTACGCGGGTGGCTTGATACACGAGGGCGGAGC
The DNA here is from genome assembly GCA_043731705.1 of Rugosibacter sp. Taxonomy (GTDB): domain Bacteria; phylum Pseudomonadota; class Gammaproteobacteria; order Burkholderiales; family Rhodocyclaceae; genus Rugosibacter. The sequence continues at coordinate 7,729 of JAYTIQ010000107.1, read as the reverse complement.
TTTCAGTGAGGTCGCCCAGACCCGCAGAACGGCTCATCGCCTCGGCTGAAAGATAAGCAGATGGAACGCTTCATCCGCGAGAGCATCGCGATTGTAGAAGTCGAGCTGATCAAGCTCATCCGTGATCCGACCGAACTTGTTTCCCGAGCCGTGCAACCCGTGCTCTGGTTAGTGGTGTTCGGACAGGTTCTCGCCCAGGTTCGTGGCATCCACACTGGACAGTTAAGCTATCTTGCGTTCATCACCCCGGGAATTCTCGCGCAGAGCGTTCTGTTCAGCGCGATCTTTTATGGCATCGCCATCATCTGGGAGCGTGATCTTGGCGTGGTACATAAACTCCTGGTAAGCCCAGCCCGGCGCAGTTCCCTGGTTTTTGGTAAAGCGGTTGCCGCCGGATTCCGCGGCCTCGTGCAAGCAGTCGTCATTTATCTCATCGCACTCGTTATGCATGTTTCACTCAGGCTGGATCCGCTAGCGATCTTCGCGGTGCTGGCTAGTGTGATGCTGGGATCGGGAATATTTGCCACTTTCTCGCTCATCATCGCGTGCATCGTAAAAACACGCGAGCGTTTCATGGGTATCGGGCAGTTGCTGACCATGCCCTTGTTTTTCACGAGCAACGCGATTTATCCGCTAGATATCATGCCCAGTTGGCTGCGTTTTATTGCACAGGCCAACCCGCTTACTTATTTGATCGATGCGCTGCGCGGACTCATGATCACCGGAGGAGAAAATGTTCATGGTTACGCTGTTGATTTCTTGGTCATGCTTGTCACATTCACTGTTCTTCTACTCGTCGCAGTGAAGTTGTACCCAACATTGGCGGAATGAATATTGAAAGTACTGCACACTATGCAAACAACCACAAAGAGCAATCCAAAACAGAGCCCCTGCGAAGTGGTGTCAGCAATGATCAAGACATTTGACATTACCTCCACGTCAATGCGAAACAAGAAAGTGACTTCTAACATACCTGTAATATCTTTCCACTGGCGATGCTTGGCCACCGCATAGCGTGATGACAAATGAGACTTTTCTGCCATCACAGCCGCCTTGGAAGGAATTGAAGCAACAATGATGTTCATCGCTCTGAAAATGCTGCTGGGTGACCGCACCAAATATGCAGGGTTGTTGTTCGGTATTACGTTCACCTCGTTTCTCGTCACGTTCGCAGCCTCTTACTTCGGGGGCATGATGACCCGCAGCTTTGCCTTGATTGCCGAAAACCCGAGGGCGGATGTGTGGGTCATGGACCCCGCAGTGGTGTCGGTCGATCAGACAATCAACCTGCCCTCGTCGGCACTGAGTCGCGTACGCAACGTCAAGGGTGTTCGCTCCGCCATGCCGCTGGCGGTGGCCCAGGCCGACGCCCGCTTCCCAAACGGACGATTCCAATCCTTTCAAGTAATTGGGGTGGACGACGCAACGCTCACCGGCGTGCCGCTGATGAAAGAGGGTTCAACATCCGCCGTGCTCCGTGCGCCCGATGCAGTAATCGTTGATGCAGGTGGCACCAGCGGGAAGCTAGAGACTCCCTCGTCGAAGACCGATCAATGGCCGCGCGGTAAGCCGCACTTGAACGTCCCGACACGACCGTTGATCACAGGTGATGAACTCCTGATCAACGACACGCGCGTTCGGGTAGCGGGGCAATCAGAGGCCTTGCCCCGGTTTCCCCCGCGGCCACTTCTCTTCACGACCTATTCCACTGCCGAGCGCATCTTGTTGCAGGAACGGCGACGGTTAACGTTTGTTCTCGCGACCACCTCGCCCGGAGTAGATGCGCATAAGCTCGCAGCGCGCATTGAGGCGGCCACCGATCTTCGCGCCCGCGAGTCGGACGATTTCAAGGCAGACACAGTCAATTGGATGCTGGCCAACTCCGAAGACGTGGGCGACGCCGTGACCATGCTTTCCATCGCCATGCTAGTGGGCTTCGGCGTCACCGGTGTCATGATGTTCATGTTCACGAACGAGAACCTGAAATATTATGCGTTGCTTAATGCAATGGGCGCAACCTCGCGATCATTGCTGGCGATGATATGCGCGCAGGCAGCACTCTGTGGCCTCCTCGGTGCGGGGCTTGGGCTCGGCTTGTGCGCCCTCGCTGGCCGCATCTTTGTGATGTATGGCTTTCCGTTCCGCATGATGTGGTTCGCGCCTACGTTGGGAGGCACGGCGGTCGTGTTGGTGAGCGTGATGGCTGCGGCGTTCAGTATGCGGCCGGTGCTGAAGATTCAGCCCGCCAAGTTTTTATAGTCGGAAGAGCACTCACATCGTCCTCACATTAATCGCCATGTTAACTGCTAACGAACCAGCCAATCACCAGCACCTAATAGCCCTTAGCTGTCGCGGCATAACCAAGACGTATGGCTACGGTAACGCGTCCGTACAAGCCCTGCGCGGTGTGGATTTGGAAGTCCGCATGGGAGAATTATTGATGCTGGTAGGCCCGTCCGGCTGCGGCAAGACGACGTTAATTTCGGTCCTGGCCGGTCTGCTGCAACGGGATGGCGGAGATTGTCTTGTCTTGAACCACGATTACAAGCAGATGTCACTTAACGAAACGACACTTTTCCGCAGGAGAAACATCGGCTTCGTCTTTCAATCATTCGATTTGATTCCGGCACTCACCGCAATCGAAAACGCGGCAACGCCTCTCTTGATCAGCGGCATGAAGCGGCATATAGCGCTGGAGAAAACGCGCGAAGTGTTACAAAAGGTGGGCTTCGATGATCGTATGATGCGCTCGCTGCCCACAGACCTCTCGGGTGGCCAAAAGCAACGCGTTGCCATCGCGCGCGCGATGGTCCACAACCCGCGGATGATTGTCTGTGATGAACCGACCAGCGCCCTCGACAGCGAGAGCGGCCGCATGGTGATGAATTTGATGCGGGAATTCGCGCTGGGTCAAGACCGTGTGCTGATCGTAGTCACGCACGACGCGCGCATCTTCGAGTTTGCGGACCGCATCGCGTGGATGGAGGATGGTCGAATTAACCGAATTGAAAATACACCCAGCCGTAGGAATGAACCACAGAATAACTCATAGGATCACTAATGTTTCGCAAATACGTCATCCCGTTAATCGCACTGGCAGGTGTGGCCTTCGCCATTTTTACCGTCTTTTGGAGCAATAAGCTCCCTCCGTCGGCACCACCTGTCTCGGAGGTGCCACAGTCGCCTTATCCAACGTTTGTGGCCGGCTCAGGACTCGTCGAGGCCAGCACGGAAAATATTTCGCTCGGCACACACGTCGCTGGGATCGTTTCTAAAATCTTCGTCCAGATCGGTAGCAACGTGAAGGCGGGCAATCCATTGTTCACGATTGATGACCGCATTACGCGTGCAAACATAGACACGCGCCGTGCGGCGGTTCGGGTCGCCGAGATCCAACTCACCGAAGCCAAATATGATATTGCTCTCGTCGAACCGCTTGCAGCCGAGGGCGCAACATCAAGAGATGACCTCATGAAAAAGCGCTTCGCCACGAAAAAGGCTGAAGCGCAACTGGCGCAGGCACGCGCGGAGCTGAAATCTAGTGAAACCGAGTTGGATCGACTAACTGTGCGCGCACCTGTGGATGGACAGGTGCTGCAACTTAAAGTACATCCCGGAGAATTTGCGCCGGTTGCGGCCACGGCTACGGGACAGCCACCGTTGATTCTGTTTGGCGACGTCGCACTACTGCATGTGCGCGTTGACGTGGACGAAAACGATGCGTGGCGCATGCGTGTCGGCGCGCCTGCGATTGGCTACCTCCGCAGCAACAAGAATATCAAGACGCCACTGACATTCGTGCGGGTTGAACCCTATGTGGCGCCGAAGAAATCACTGACTGGCGATAGCACCGAACGCGTTGATACGCGTGTTCTGCAAGTGATCTTTAGTTTCACGCGCGGCGACCTGCCGATCTTTGTCGGCCAGCAAATGGACGTGTTCATTGATGCGCCGGAGCTCCCGCAAAACAGGAGTACAACTGCTGACAGGGGCGCATCACAAAGCTGGTCGAGCACAAGCAATACATCGGCAAATACGGTCTCAGGACATGTCGGAGATTCGCAACTGAAATTGGGTGCGATCATCGCAGGAAAACCAGTGTAAGCCTAGGCAGGCACCAGAGAGAATGTTCACCATGCAAACGACCTCAAATAAATCCAAAGTCGATCTGACGTCCTCTAAGCCAGCAAACGCCGCGCCTCCCGACATCACCTCCGCATCAGTTCCCGCCACGCTCGCGGCACTGGATGTGAACCCCGCAACAGGTCTCACGCGTGCTGAAGTGAACATCCGTCGTACGACATACGGCTACAACGAAGTTGCCGAACAAAAATCCCACCCGGTGCGCCTGTTTCTTGGCAAGTTCTGGGGCGTATCGGCATGGATGCTCGAACTGATCATGGTGCTATCAGCCATCCTCGGGAAATACACTGACCTCGCTGTGGTAAGCGCGCTGCTGGTGATCAATGCCGTGTTGAGCTTTATGCAGGAGCGTCGGGCCGCCGGTGTTGTCGAAACATTGCGGCGACGGTTGCAGGTCAGTGCACGCGTGCTGCGCGAGTCGATCTGGCAGGTCATTCCTGCACGCGAGCTGGTGCCCGGCGACATTATCCGCGTGCGCCCCGGCGACATTATCCCGGCGGACGTGAAACTCCTCGCCGGAACCCTGGGCATAGACCAGTCGGCCCTCACCGGCGAATCACAGGATGCCGACAAGGCGCCAGGCGAAGTGCTGTCGTCAGGATCCGTCGTCCGCCGGGGCGAGGGCAATGGGGTGATCATCCTTACCGGAGCGAAGACCTACTTTGGTCGCACCACGGAACTCGTGCAAGAGGCGCGTCCGAAACTTCACATCGAAGCAGTAGTCGCCAAGGTGGTGCGCTGGCTGTTCGTTATCGTCGGTGCGCTACTCGGCGTAGTGATCGTGCTGTCACTAATCCGGCACATGCCGCTTCTCGAAATGATTCCGCTCATGCTCGTCCTGTTGATGAGCGCAGTGCCGGTCGCCCTGCCGGTGATGTTCACGGTCAGCATGGCTGTCGGGGCGAAAGAACTGGCGAAGCGTGGTGTGCTGGTCACGCGACTCAGCGCCACCGAGGATGCCGCGACGATGGACGTGCTCTGTGTGGACAAGACCGGCACGATCACGATGAATCAGCTCGCCGTCACTGGCGTGATCCCATTGGGGCAAGCGACGGAGTCCGACGTATTGTTTGCCGCCGCACTCTCATCCCAAGAGTCCAACCAGGATCCGATCGACCTGGCATTTCTTGCCGCAGCAAAAGAGCGGCATGTCTTTGATGGCGCATCTGCGGTCACGCCAATCTCCTTTGCGCCGTTCGATGCAAAAAACCGGCGGACTGAAGCCGTGGTCGAGCAGAATGGCCAGCGGCTACGCGTGATGAAAGGCGCCGTACGCACCATCGCCGAAGCCTGCGGTCTCCTGCCCCCGGTGATCGAGGGGTTGGAGGCAAAGGTCGGCGAAGCGGCATTGAATGGCTATCGGACACTGGCGGTAGCACGTGGCGCCGAGACAGGTACTCCCGCATTGCTTGGCTTGGTGACTTTGTTCGATCCACCTCGACCAGATGCCAAGCAACTCATCGCTACACTTCACGACCTCGGCGTTGCGGTGAAAATGCTCACCGGTGACGCGCTGGCGATTGCGGGTGAGATCGCGCAAGGCGTCGGGCTATCCAATATCCGACGTGTAACGGATTTGAAGGCTGCGAGCGCCCAGGCCGACAACGAGGCGGTTGACCTGTTGGCGGGCGCCGATGGTTTCGCTGAAGTGTACCCGGAGGACAAATACATCGTGGTACAACACCTGCAGGCCGCAGGACATGTGACCGGCATGACCGGAGACGGCGTCAATGATGCGCCCGCGCTGCGCCAGGCAGAAGTGGGCATTGCCGTCAGCACCGCCACCGACGTGGCCAAGGGTGCCGCGAGTGTCGTGCTGACGGAACCCGGGCTGACCAACATTGTGGCGCTGGTCGAGCAGGGACGGACAATCTACCAGCGCATTCTGACCTGGATCATCAACAAGATCAGCCGCACGATCCTGAAGTCGGCCTTTGTGGCGATTGCCTTCGTGGCGACCGGCAAGTTCGTCGTTTCCGCCTTTGCCATGCTGCTGCTGGTATTCATGACGGACTTCGCGAAAATCGCCCTGGCTACCGACCACGTCCGGCCATCCAGCCAGCCGGAAACGTGGAACATTGGGGGCTTCATCACCGTCTCCGTCGTGCTGGGCATGGCGATGGTCGGCGAGGCGCTCCTCCTCTTGTGGATAGGCTGGACGCGCTTTGGCCTGGCGGCCAACGACAATGCGCTGTACACCTTCAGTTTCCTGACGCTGTTCTACATGGCCATTTTTTCCATTGTGTCCGCGCGGGAGCGCCGCCGGTTCTGGGCGACGGCGCCCAGCAAGACACTGGCGATGGCCCTTGTTGGGGTGGCCCTCACCGGCACCCTGCTGACCTTGGTGGGCATTCCCGGACTCATGCCCTTGCCTGAGTGGCAGGCGTTCGCGATTTTCGCCTATGCGATGGTGTCGTGCCTTGTCGTGAACGACGCCATCAAGGTAGTGATGATTAGATGGCGTGTTCCTTCAGCCTTAGCCTAGGTTTTACGAGGTAACACCCAAGGGACAGAGATGTCTCGATACTCACAACTGCGACTCGACAAATCATTCCAGCAGACCGCCAAGAAGTTACACTTTGCGATATTTGCTGAATTCGGTCTTTGGTCACAGAGGACGCAGAGAAAAACTTGAGGTGGCGTACACTTCGTGTCGCCTGCTCACAGGCTGCTGCTGAATGGCAAATTTGGCGTTTTCTCTGTATCCCGTTTTCTCTGTACCCCTTTTGTAACCTAAATTTTGACTTTGGAAATGAAAGTTCTATTTGTTACATCGGAAATGGCACCCTGGGTCAAAACTGGTGGCCTGGGCGATGTTGCGGCAGCATTGCCTGAGTCGCTACGCGCTGTCGGGCTTGATGTGCGTGTTCTGGTACCAGCCTATCCAGCCCTCAAAGCCGCCTTCCCCAGCGCGCGCCTCATCGCCACGCTGCCACCAGCGGGTGGCCAACTCCCCAGCGCTGCGCTGCGCGCGGCACATACCCCTCAAGGCCTGCCGCTGTATCTACTCGAATGTGACGCTTGTTTTAACCGCCCCGGCAACCCTTATCTGAGGCCGGATGGTGACGACTGGCCTGACAATGCCTTGCGCTTCGGCCTGCTCGCGCGCATTGCAGCACTGCTCGCCGGAGGAGCCAGCCCGCTCGACTGGCAACCAGACATCCTGCACTGCAATGACTGGCAGACCGCGCTCGCGCCAGCCTATCTGCATTACCTGCCGCAGCAGGCAGGGAATAATGCGAAAGTAGCTGCAACAGTGATGACCATCCACAATCTCGCCTTCCAGGGATTGTTTGGACACGAGCTGCTGCCTGCACTGGAACTACCCGAGCGTGCCTGGGCTATGGATGGTGTGGAATATTACGGCTACCTGTCTTTCCTCAAGGCTGGTTTGCAGTTTGCCGATGCGATCACCACCGTTAGCCCAACCTATGCACAGGAAATTCAGACGACTGCAGCAGGCATGGGTCTGGATGGCCTGCTGCGCCATCGCGCAGGCCGATTAACCGGCATTCTGAATGGCATCGACACCAGACAATGGAACCCGGCAACTGACCCTTATCTGGCAGCCACCTATGCGGTTGAC
>JAYTIQ010000106.1:0-4357 GCA_043731705.1 Rugosibacter sp. | reverse complement strand
ATTGCTTGCATCGCAAGAAATCTACTTGAATATCGAGGCACTTCTTACATCAACCTCGCTTGTCGCGCTGGCCGAAATCGGCGATAAAACGCAATTGCTCTCATTTGTACTCGCGGCGCGCCTCAGAAAACCCATTCCGATTATCGCGGGGATTTTGTGGCGACGTTGCTCAATTACGCACTGGCAGCATCCGTTGGCGTTTGGTTGGCACAGTTGATTACACCGCAATGGTTACCATGGATCACAGGTGCGGTGTTGATTGGCGAGTGTTTGGCGGATCATCTGCCGTTGAAAGCCATACGATCGATTGCTGCTGGAGTTTTTTATGCTGAAGGCATAGTGATCATACTTTCCACTTTTGGCCTGTTTACTCGATAAGCCCCAGCATTTCTGCCGCGTGACGCTGTGTTGTGCTGGTGATTTTTTCGCCCCCCAGCATACGTGCAATCTCTGTTACGCGTGATGCTTGATCCAATATGCGGACTGACGATACGACTGTCGCATTGCGTGTTTCTTTGATAATGGACCACTGCCAATCCGCTTGCGCAGCGACCTGAGGCAAATGGGTGACGCATAGCACCTGATGGGTTTTGCCTAAACTGCGCAGCATGCGGCCAACAATTTCGGCAACGCGGCCACCAATACCGACATCCACTTCGTCAAATATCAGGGTGCCGACCGGATTAGCCTGGCTGGCGATGACTTGCAGTGCCAAGCCAATGCGCGAGAGCTCGCCGCCAGAAGCGACTTTTGCCAGCGGGCGCAGGGATTGGCCTGCATTGGCGGCGACTTGAAACTCAACACTTTCCAGACCAAATGAAGCGCCTTCACTGAGGGTTTCCAGGGCAATGGCAAACTGGCCACCACTCATGGCCAATTCTTGCATGCCGGAGCTAACCGCTTGGGACAAGTGCTTGGCAGTTTTGCTGCGCAAGGCCGACAATTTTTTAGCGACGGCAAGATAAGCAGCTTCGGTTGCCTGTACGTGTTCAGCCAGGGCGACGGGATCGGCGCGCAAGCTGAGTTCATCAAGTTGCGCTGTTAGCCGAGCGAGCAAGGCAGGGAGTTCGGCTGGCGGTACACGATATTTTCGTGCCATTTGTGTCACAGCATCTATCCGCCCATCAAGTTCATTTAAGCGGGAGGGATCAAGCTCCAGATGATCTTGATAACGCCGTAGTGCCAGCGCCGACTCTTCGAGCTGAATGACCGCACTGTCGAAAAGTTTGGCGGCTTCGCTCAATGCGGAGTCTACTGCGGTTAATTCATTCAAACGCGCGCCCGCGTGTTGCAAGGCCGAAAGCGCCGCCGTTTCACTGTTATCCAAAACGACCAGTGTGGCAGTAGCCGCATCCAGCAATTCACTGGCATTGCTCAGGCGACGTTGCTCGGTTTCTGTTTCTTGCCATTCTTCGGTACTGAAAGCCAGTGCGGTCAATTCTTTGACTTGCCATTCGAGCAATTCACGCTCACGTGCAGCCGCTTTACTGTCTGTCATGGCGATTTTTCTGGCTTCACGGGCTTGTCGCCAGGCGCTGTAGGCAGTGGCTACCCCACGTAATAATTCCTGGGCACCCGCATGGGCATCAAGCAAGGCGCGTTGGGCTTCCGTATTGAGCAACGAGTGATGCGCATTTTGGCCATGAATATCTGCCAGGAAGGTCGCCAATTCGCGTAATTGCGCTAGCGTCGCAGCAGTGCCGTTGATGTAGGCACGTGAACGACCGGTTTGATCAATGATACGGCGCAGCAGGCAGGTAGTGATATCAAAGTCATTGGTTTGCAGCCAGCTTGCTAGGGCACTGTCTGTGGTCACCTCAAATTCAGCAGCGATTTCGGCGCGCTCAGTCCCTGTGCGAATGACAGAAGCATCGGCACGTTCACCCAAGGCAAGGGATAAGGCATCAATGAGAATGGATTTGCCTGCGCCTGTTTCACCCGTGAGTGCGCCAAACCCGTGGCTGAATTCCAGTTCCAGCTGGTCGACGATAACAAAGTCGCGAATGATCAAACGCTGCAACATGAGGAGGTGGCGATAGGGGTGAAAAGTACAGGCAGTGGGTTAATGTCGATAGTGCGCTAATTGCGCGGCGTGGCACTCCAATGCAGTTTTTCGCGCAACATCGCGAAATAACTATAGCCTGGAGGATGGAGCAAAGTAATGGCATAAGGGGAGCGCTGGATGCGCACAACATCACCGCCATGCGCATCAAATCGCGTCTGGCCGTCAAAGTGGATTCGCGCTTCATGCGGTGGCAATAGCATCACGCTAATCGTGCTGTGATCGCTGACGGTGATGGGGCGGTTAGACAACGCATGTGGGCAGAGCGGCACTATGGCGATTCCTGCAACCGAGGGGTGCAGAATAGGTCCATTGGCGGATAAAGCGTAAGCAGTAGAACCGGTAGGTGTGGAAATAATCAAGCCATCGGCACGCAGGATGTGAATCAGTTCGTCATCTACTTTAACTTCCAGCTCAATCAGGCGGCCGGCCTCGCCCTTGTTAATGACCACATCATTCAACGTTAAGGCATGGCAGGCTCGCTCGCCATGGCGCAATACTTCAGCATCCAGCAAAAAACGCTGCTCGCGCGAAAACTTTCCGGCGAGCAATGCCGTCATGCTGTCTATCATCGATTCGCGTGAAATGTCGGTCATAAACCCCAGCCTTCCCTGGTTCACACCGACGAGAGGCACATCGAACTTGGCTAAAGAACGAGCGGCATTAAGCAGCGTACCGTCACCGCCGAGAATGACCGCCAGATCAGCGTGCTGACCAATGGTTCCATAGCTGGCGACGGTGTAATGATGCGGCTCCATAGCCGCAGCAGTGCCTTCTTCGATCAGCACTTCAAGATTGTGGCCACGAAGAAATGCCGCCAGCGTTACCAGGGATTCTGAAATTTCCGGGCTTTTATATTTGCCGATCAAAGCAATAGTATGAAAGAGGTTCTTCATGCGGATGAAAGCCAGGAATCAGGGAATAGGGATGATTAACCGGGTAAGGGGTCGGTATTGCCCAGCGCGGTGGTGTTTAAGCCGCCATCGACAAACATGATTTCACCGGTAATGCCGCTGGCTAAATCAGAGAGCATGAAGGCGGCGGCATTACCGACTTCTTCAATCGTGATATTGCGTCGCAGGGGAGCGTGGTGTGCGTTGTAAGCCAGCAATTTGCCAAAGTTGCCAATACCGGAGGCAGCCAGGGTTTTGATGGGGCCAGCGGATATTGCATTGGCGCGAATGCCTTGTGGTCCAAGGCAAAAGGCAAGGTAGCGCGTTGCCGCTTCCAGGCTGGCCTTGGCTAGCCCCATGGTGTTGTAGTTGGGCATGGTGCGTTCGGCACCAAGATAAGTCATCGCCAGGAGCGAGGCATTGTTGCCCTTGAGTAACAGCGGGCGAGCAGCTTTGGCAAGCGCTGCATAGCTGTAAGAGGACACATCATGGGCAATACGAAAGGCGTCGCGCGTGATGCCATCGAGAAAATCGCCTTCAATCGCTTCGGCAGGGGCATACGCAATTGAGTGCACCAAGCCGTCAAGACCGTCCCAATGTTTGGCGATGTCGACAAAAAGCTTTTCTATCTGCGCGTCTTCGGCAACATCACAGGGAAAGACCGCTTGCGAGCCAAATTCTTCAGCAAATTTGGTGATTCGATCTGTAAAACGTTCGTTTTGATAGGTGAATGCCAAGCTCGCCCCCTCGCGGTGACAGGCTTTGGCAATGCCATAAGCAATGGATCGGTTGGAGATCAAACCTGTGATCAGAATGCGTTTACCGGCAAGAAATCCCATTGTTTTTCCTCTAGTGAATTCGATTGAATCAGTTTTTTGGATTATAGCGGATCGGCTAAACTCACCACTATGTCGAGATCATTTCACGCAGTGTTTTTCACTTTACTTACCCTACTCCTCACGGGTTGTGGGGAGGCATGGAACAATCCTTACCCTACTGCAGAACATGGGAAAAACATTTTATACACCGCGTTTATTGATCGTCCAAAACATCTTGATCCGGTGCAGTCGTATAGCGAAGACGAAATTACTTTTACCGCCCAGATTTACGAACCGCCATTGCAATATCACTACCTCAAGCGCCCATATACGTTAGTTCCGGCAACGGCTGAGGCTGTCCCCCAGCCACGCTACCTGGATGCAGAGGGAAACCCGTTACCCGCAGACAGCCCGGCAGCACAGATTGCTTTTACGGATTACGTTATTGCCATCAAGCCGGGTATTCGCTATCAACCGCATGCTGCCTTTGCGCGAAATCCTGTCGCAGGTAATCTTTCAGCTTCTTATTTGTATCACGACTTATCTGCCGAACAACTTTCGCACATTACGACGCTAACTGATTT
>JAYTIQ010000105.1:0-5619 GCA_043731705.1 Rugosibacter sp. | reverse complement strand
TCGCCTTTGACATCGCTATGCACGGCGATAAACGGACTGCGGTTGTAGCGCATGAGCACGGGGTCTTCGCTGCGAACTTCAATCAGCCCGGCTTGTGCTAGCGTGATATTTCGCCCGTCCTGGGTTTTGATGGGTGTGTCAGCCAGAGAGCGGTTGGCATCAGGCTTGATGCGCACCAGCAGTTGCACACTGCGAATGTCTTCGCGCAATTGAATAGCCGGCAAACCACCCCAGCCCAGTTGCAGCTGGCTGGCCAATTCGCGCGGGGTGAGGCCAATGGCGCGCAGGCGATCAGCATCGAGTTTGATGTGCATGACAGGTACCCGGTCACCCCAGTCAAGATGCGCATCGGCGACGTTAGGGTGTTGTGCCATCAAGTCGCGCATGTCGCTGGCAATTTTTCTCACCATTTGCGGATCCGGTCCGATGGCTCGAAAGCCCACTGGCCAGATAATCGGGGGGCCCAGTTGCAGTCGATGCACGCGCACGCGCGCTACGGGAAAGTCCCCTTGATCCACGCGGCGTTGCAAGTCGGCAATGACCACGTCACGTGCTTCGCGGTCTTTTGCCATGGCAACAATCTTGGCAAAGGCGGGGTTGGGCGGCTCTTGATTGATGCCGAGAAAGAAGCGGGGCGCGCCTGCACCCACGTAAGCGGCGACTGAGGTGATTTCTTTTTTGCCTTGCAAAATACCTTCAATGCGTTTGACGAGTCCATCGGTGGCTGCAAAGCTGCTGCCTTCAGGCAAGAAGACGGTGACCAGCACTTCGGCACGGTCTGAGTTAGGGAAGAAGTGTTTTTTGACGACAAAGTTCAGTCCCAGCAACGAGATGATAAAAATGCCCAAGGTCGCCAGGACAACTTTTTTGCGATGCACGATGCAAGCTTCGATCAAACCACGCAAGCGGCGATAAGTGGGTGTTTCGTATTGGGCGCTGTGCAGGCCATGAGCATTTTTTTCATCAGCAGGTGTTGTGTTGCTGTGCGAGCTTTTGCTTAAAAGTTGTACGCCAAGATAAGGCGTAAAAGTCACGGCTACAAGCCACGAGGCGAGCAGGGCAAAGCCCAAGACCCAGAAAATGTTGCCTGCATACTCGCCCACGCCCGACTGGGCAAACGCAATCGGGAAAAAGCCGATCACGGCGATCAGCGTGCCGGACAGCATGGGTGCTGCAGTCGCCTTCCAAATGTGCGCGGCGGCTTCTATCCGGTTCCAGCCATCGTTGATTTTCACCAGCATCATCTCGATGGCGATAATCGCGTCATCTACCAAGAGGCCGAGTGCGATGATCAAGGCGCCCAGCGACATTCTGTCCAGGCTGATGCCGCGCAGTTGCATGAGCAAAAATGCCATGCCGAGCGTTAGCGGCACGGTAATGCCGACAATCAGCCCGGCGCGCAGGCCGAGCGCAAAAAAACTCACCAGCATGACAACTGCCACAGCGATCAAGAACTTCAACTGAAACAGGTTGACCGCACCAGCAATGACCGCACCCTGGTTAATATATTTATCAAATGTCATGCCGGCAGGCAAGGTGCGGGTCAGCTCATCATGCACTGCGTCCAGCCGCGCGCCTAAAGCCAGGCCATCTTCACCGGGCTGCATCACCACGCCAATGACAATTGATTCCTGCCCATTGACGCGAATCAGATAGTTTGGCGGATCCTCATAGCCGCGTTCAACCCGGGCAATGTCGCCCAGACGAATCAGCCGTTCACCGATACGGATTGGCACCGCGCGAATGGCCTCCAGATCGGCCAGATCCGCATCCACTCGCCAGTAAAGTCGTGGCCCGCGCGTTTCGATCAGCCCTGCAGGCGTCAGGCGGTTATAAGCATCCAGCGCATCGATCACTTGGGCTGACTGCACGCCCAGACTGCTCATTTGTTGCGGGTTTAAGTCCACAAACACGCGTTGCGGACGCTCGCCAATAAGGCGTACTTTTTGCACGCTGGCGATACGCGTGAGCTCAGCACGCAAGCGTTCGGCTTCGCGCACTACCAGGCGTTGCGGCAGTCCAGGCGCAGAGAGCGCATAGAGTGAAAAATATACGTCAGAAAATTCATCGTTGATAAAGGGCCCCTGGACGCCGGGCGGTAAAAAAGGCGCCTCATCCTGCATGCGTTTGCGCACTTGATAGAAAAAGTCCGCAATTTTTTTGCCTGGCGCGGAGTCTTTCATTTCGAGCAAAATATCCACACGTCCGGGTCGCGATGTGGTTTCAATCTTGTCCATGTATTCCACATCACGCAGCCGCTTTTCCAGCGGATCGGCGACTTGTTCTTGCATCTGCTGAGCCGATGCACCGGGCCATACAGCCGAGACCATCATGAGTCGAACCGATAGCATGGGATCTTCTGCGCGGCCCAGGGAAAAAAACGAATACACCCCAACGATTGCGGTGAGCAGCAAGAAAAACAAAGTGAGCGAGCGTTCGCGTACGGCCAGCGCCGCAAGGTTAAAACTCATGGACGTATTTTTACTGTCTGGCCAGGTTTCAATGTATGCAATCCCAGCGCAACGACTGGCGTGCCCTCGGCTAAGTCCGTGTCGATGACGGCGTATTCGTTGTCCACATACATGAGTTTGACGGGCGTGGGATGTGCTTTGCCTTCCCGGATGACCCATACCATTGTGCCTTGGCCTTTATCCAGCACGGCGGCGACGGAGACACGTTTTAATGGAGACTGGCGGGCATCCGGCGTGTTCAAAATCAGGCTGACTGTGGCGCCCAAAGGCCAGTTGGCGGCTTCGCCTAAAAGCAAATACCGCGCGCGCCATGTTCGGGTTGCCGGGTCTGCTGCGCCGGCCACTTCACGCAGCGTGGTGTGGGCAGTCGTTGCACTGCCAAAAAGATGTGCCTGTGCCTGTTTGGTGAGCGTGGCCAGGCGAATTTCAGGGATAAATACTTCCACTTCGCGCTGGCCGGCGTAAGCCAGAGTGGCGACAGCTTGGCCTGGCGCGACAACCTGGCCCACTTCGCCGGTGACTTCCATGACAATGCCTGCGGCAGGCGCTGTCATGCGGGTGTAGCTTGCCGCATTGCTGGCTTGCGTCATCGCCGCTTGCGCGGTAGTGGCGTTGCTTACCGCGTTATCCAGCGCTTGTTGGCTGATAAAGTTTTTGTTGCGTAAATCCGCCAGACGCTGGCGATTGGCTTGGGCTGTTGCCGATTGGGTGCGTGCGGCAGCGAGTTGTTGTTCTGCGTCACGCGGGTCCAGCGTCATAAGTACTTGCCCGGCATTAACGTGGTCGCCTGCTTTGATTAACCGCTGGCGGATTTCACCGGGCAGGCGAAACGCCAATGATGCCTCTTGGCGTGCGCGCACCACGCCGGTTAATTCGTACGTGCTGGCCACTGCAGGTTCTATTTTTGCTGCCAATACAACGGTTATGGGTGCTGCCGTTATCTTTGCTTTTTCTTCACCGGAACAGGCGGCGAGAAAAATAACGCTCATGATAAAAAGAATGCGCATTGCGATTTTTAAGTTTGTCAAAGCTGAGGAGTGACGAGAGATGTAGATGACTTTTGGTTCAGTATAACAAGTGAATCTTGTCCTGCAAGGCAGAAAAATTGTTTGCGTGTCGTGAGGTATGCATTGCAATGGTTGATTCACGTGTTACAGGGTACGATAGCGGTTTTTATTCGGCATGCTTCGCCGTGTTGCCATCCGCTACGGCGCGGAGAGCGTCTTTTGCTCGACCGCCTTGTAGCGCAGTTGATTCACCAGCGCCGACTTTTTAAATGCTGTTTGCGTTGTTTGTCCACTTTGCCTAAGTTGCTTGGGTTGTTCATGCGATTGTTCTTTGGATTTTTTTAATGATGGAATGTTTATCTTGAGTCAATCGCTTACCTTAAATCAGTTGGCTTTGCCGCAATTATCAAAGCGTGCCTTGGCCGTTTGGCAGCGCAACTTCCTGGTTTGGAAAAAGCTCGCCATTCCTTCTTTGCTGGGCAATCTGGCGGACCCGATGATTTATTTATTTGGCCTGGGTTATGGCTTGGGCAGCTTGTTGCCGCAGGTCGCAGGTGTGCCCTACATTGCCTTTTTGGCCAGCGGCACAGTGTGCGCGTCCACCATGAACGCGGCCTCGTTCGAAGCTTTGTATTCGGCTTATTCCCGCATGGCAATTCAACGCACCTGGGAGGCGATTCTGTATGCGCCGGTGGCCTTGGATGATGTGGTGGCAGGTGAATGGTTATGGGCCGCATCCAAAGCCACTTTGTCTGGCAGCGCGATTTTGCTGGTGGTGAGCTTGTTGGGCTTTGTCACTTCGCCATTAGCCTGGTGGGCGCTGCCGGTGATCTTTTTAACCGGCCTGGCGTTTTCTGCCTTGGGGCTCATCATCACGGCCTTGGCGCCCGGCTATGAATTTTTCATGTATTACTTTACGCTGGTACTTACGCCCATGGTGTTATTGTGCGGGGTGTTTTTTCCGGTGACGCAACTGCCGGCCTTGGTACAAGCCATTGCTGCCTGGTTGCCGCTCACGCATGCGGTGGCTTTGGTGCGCCCACTGTTGTTTGGTCAAGTGCCTTCTGACATCGCCTTGCATGTGGGCGTACTGTTGCTGATAGCGTTTGGTGCGTTCTGGATGGCCTTGCGCCTCACGCAGCGGCGTTTGCTGAAGTAAAATTAGCGGATGGAAATTATCGTTAATGGCGAAGCGCTGAATCTGCCCGATGGCGTCACGGTCAGCGCATTACTGGAGAGTCGCCAGCTCAGCGGAAAACGTGTCGCGGTCGAACGCAATGGCGAGATCGTGCCCAAAAGCCGCCATGCCGAGACCCAGCTTGTGGCGGGCGACCATATCGAAATTGTGGTTGCTGTTGGCGGCGGCTAGCTTGTTGGGCTAGACCGTTTTGGCTAGCCTGCTTAATAGGAGTTCTGATTAATGAACCAGATAGTGAATCAACCGATTGCCAGCCTTGCTGACCCGCTCGTGATTGCCGGCCGTGCCTATGCTTCGCGCTTGCTTGTCGGCACAGGAAAATACAAGGATTTTGGCGAAACCCGCGCGGCGATTGATGCGTCTGGCGCCGAGATTGTCACGGTGGCGATTCGACGCATGAACATTGGTCAGGAGCCCGGCCAGCCATCCTTGCTGGAAGTCTTGCCGCCTGACCAATTCACCATTTTGCCCAACACCGCAGGTTGCTTTACAGCGGACGATGCCGTGCGCACCTTGCGCCTGGCGCGTGAATTGCTGGACGATCATCGGCTGGTCAAGCTCGAAGTGCTGGGGGATGCGAAAACCTTGTTCCCGAATATGCCGGAGACTTTGAAAGCCGCAGAGACTCTGGTCAAGGAAGGTTTCGAGGTGATGGTGTATTGCGCGGATGATCCGATTCAGGCACGCATGCTGGAAGACATGGGGTGTGTGGCGATTATGCCTTTGGCTTCGCTTATAGGTTCTGGCATGGGTATTTTGAACCCGTGGAATTTGCAGCTGATCATTGAACAAGCTAAGGTGCCGGTGCTGGTTGATGCGGGTGTGGGTACGGCGTCTGACGCCACCATTGCGATGGAATTAGGTTGTGATGGGGTGTTGATGAATACCGCGATTGCCGCCGCGCAAGACCCGATTCGCATGGCCGGTGCGATGAAAAAAGCCG
>JAYTIQ010000104.1:0-11276 GCA_043731705.1 Rugosibacter sp. | reverse complement strand
TGCAATTCTTGCGGGGAACATTGGTGATGAGCAAGAAGTCGGCGCTGGTGACACGGCGAACAGCAGTGCTGAAGCTGATCCGATGTACGACCAGGCCGTCGAGATTGTGCTCAAGAACCGTCGTCCTTCCATCTCGCTCGTGCAACGCCATTTACGCATTGGCTATAACCGCGCCGCACGCATGATCGAGGCGATGGAAAAAGCCGGGCTGGTCTCGGCCATGAATAGCGCGGGTGGCCGTGAAGTGATCGCGCCGGGACGATCTGAATAAAGTCTTCTGAGCGCGGCAAGTTGCGCGCAGTGGTTGTCGGGCAAATTTGAAAGCAAGATCCGGAGTGTCATGAGTTGATGATGCAACTACAGTTGCGCCATACATCCAACGAGTAGTCGACAGGAGCGCACATGACCCGCCAAAATAACCCTGCTGTGAACACCCGCAATGATCCCCGCTGGACTGCAGTGATTACGCGTGATCCGGCGGTCGAGAGAGCGTTCGTCTATGCAGTCAAAACGACGGGTATTTATTGTCGGCCAAACTGCCCATCGCGACGCGCCAAATCCGAGAACGTCATTTTCTACAACACCTCGACTGAGGCTGAACGGGACGGATTTCGCCCCTGCAAACGCTGCCAGCCAGATCAGCGTCCGGCCGCGACACGGCAGGCAACAAAAATTACCGAACTATGTCGTTTCATTGAGCACGCCGAGCAAATTCCGACGCTGCATGAACTCGCGCAACAAAGCGGCCTGAGTGCCTATCACCTGCATCGCGTTTTCAAGGCAATGACCGGGCTGACACCCAAGGCGTATGCTGCGGCACACCGAGCGCAACGCGTCCAGCGGGAGCTGGCACGCAGCGCTAGCGTGACTGCGGCCATCTTTGACGCGGGCTATAACTCAAGCGGCGGCTTCTATGGCAAATCCGCGCAAGTGCTGGGCATGACGCCTAGCGAATACCGGACTGGTGGCGCGAATGTCGAAATTCGCTTTGCCATCGGCGCATGCTCGCTAGGGGCTATGCTAGTGGCATGTAGTGTGCGCGGTGTTTGCGCGATCCTGCTCGGCGACGATGCGGACTATCTATCCCGCGATCTTCGGGTGCGTTTTCCCGCTGCGCGGCTGATCGCTGGGGATAATGATTTTGAGCAATTAATAGCCAAGATTATTAATTTTATTGACGCCCCTCGGTTTGGAGTTGACCTGCCGCTCGATATACGCGGCACGGTGTTTCAGCAGCGCGTATGGCAGGCCTTGCAGGATATTCCAGTGGGGCAGACAGCGAGTTACACCGACATTGCCCGCCGCATTGGCGCACCCAAAGCGGCGCGTGCCGTGGCTGGCGCCTGCGCTGCTAACCCACTGGCCGTGGTGATCCCCTGTCATCGGGTTGTGCGGAGCAATGGTGATTTGTCCGGTTATCGATGGGGAATCGAGCGCAAACGCATCCTGCTCGAAAAAGAGGCCAAGGAGTGACAAGCGTGAATGCAGTCAACGGTGATTTATTCGAACTGGATGGTGCGTGCGAACCCCGGGCAGAGCGGCTGGGAGCGAGAACGATGCTACTGCATGGGTTTGCTGTTGCCGACGCCGCAACGATCCTTGCTGATTTGGTGCGCATCGTTAAGACGGCACCATTTCGCCACATGGTTATTGTTGATGGCCGTCCCTTGTCGGTCGCCATGACAAACTGCGGGGCTTTGGGGTGGCTGTCTGATACATCCGGTTATCGCTATGCGTCATTTGATCCGCAAAGCGGCCTGCGCTGGCCGCCAATGCCGGATGCATTTTCAAACTTGGCGCGAGAGGCGGCGAGCCAAGCCGGGTTTTCAGGCTTTACACCGGATGCCTGTTTGATTAACCGCTATGCAACGGGTGCGCGTATGTCGCTGCATCAAGATAAGGATGAACACGATTTCAATGCGCCCATCGTTTCTGTTTCTCTCGGCTTGCCCGCCATTTTTCTGCTCGGTGGAGTAAGGCGAGCGGATCGGGTGCAGCGCCTGGCATTGAACCACGGTGACGTCCTTGTTTGGGGTGGGCCGGATCGGCTGCGCTATCACGGTGTGCAGGCGCTCAAAGCGGGCTACCATCCTCTGCTTGGCGATGTGCGCATTAACTTGACGTTTCGTCAGGCCGGATAGCGAAGTCTGCACCTGCGTTGTTTCTGGCAACGAAAAAAGTCTTGAGCGATAATTGCAGCATGAAAAAATTACTCTGCATTTTTAGTGTGCTTTGCAGCATAGGTATTGCGCCCGTATCCATGGCGGCGGGCCTTGATCAGCTGAAATATTTTGTTGCCCACACGGCGAGTGCGCAAGGCACGTTTAGCCAGAGCGTTGTGAGTAAATCAGGCCGCAAGCCACAGCGATCCAGCGGCAGCTTTTCCATGCAACGGCCGGGGAAATTCCGCTGGTCGTATGAAAAGCCCTACCCGCAATTGCTGGTGAGCGATGGCGTCCACCTCTGGAGCTTTGATCCTGAGCTGAATCAGGTAGCTATAAAGAAAGTGGGCACTGCTCTGGGCGCGAGTCCCGCTGCGCTATTGGCCGGACAGGATATAGAAAAGAATTTCGTGCTGAAGGAGGCCCCATCTGTTGATGGCGTCGAGTTTATTGAAGCCACGTCACGTACGGGGGAAGCCAGTTTTGAGCTGGTAAAAATCGGCTTTAAGGCGAATCAGCCGGTGAGCATGGAAATTCATGACAGCTTTGGCCAAATCAGCAGCCTCAGGTTTGATCGCTTTGAAGTGAATCCCCCGTTAGCGGCCAGCCTTTTTCGTTTTACGCCGCCTGCCGGGGCGGATGTGATGAAAGAGTAACGCCAGCACGGTTGCGTTTTTTTGGTGGTGGCTGCGTAGAATCCAAACCCTTTTAATTATTTGCTCCCCTTTGCTATGTGGTTTCGTAACCTGCAGATTTTCCGTCTTGCCGATGCTTGGCAGTATTCCAGCGAAGACTTAGCTACCGCCCTTAACCGCGGATTGTTTGTCGGGTGTGGCGCAACCGATCAAATGGCGCGTGGTTGGGTGCCCCCTCGCGGCGTGGAAGGCGAGCTGGTATTTACCCAGCAAAAGCAGCAACTGATTGCGCTGGGCGTTGAGCAAAAACTGCTGCCTGCTGCCGTGGTGCGTCAGTATGCCCAAGACAAGCTGATCGATATTGAAGCGGCACAAGGTTATAAGCCTGGCCGTAAACAGGTGCGTGAAGTAATCGAGCAGATGACGCTGGAGTTGCTTCCGCGTGCCTTTGCCAAACGTGGTCTGACCTATCTTTGGATTGACCCGGTCAATCGTTGGCTGGTGGTGGATGCCGCGTCAAGCCAGCGGGCTGATGATGCGATCGAGCAGTTGAAATTATCGCTCGGTGACTTGCCGTTGAGCCTGCTTAAAACCAAGCTGGCGCCCGCAACGGCCATGACGCAATGGCTGGCCGCTGGCGCCGCGCCAGACAGCTTTACTATCGACCGTGATTGCGAGCTGCGTGCCGTAGCTGAAGAGCGCGCTGCCGTGCGATATGTGCGGCATAACCTGGATAGCGATGATGTGCGTAACCATATCGTGGCAGGCAAAACAGTAACGCGCATGAGCCTCACCTGGCAAGATCGTGTTTCTTTCATCCTGACCGAACAGCTGCAAATCAAACGGCTGACTTTTCTGGATATTTTGAAAGAAGATGCCGAACGACAGGCCGAGAATGCGGATGACTTGTTTGCTGCTAACTTTAGTTTGATGTGCGGCAATCTGGAGCAACTGCTGGCGCATTTAACCGAAGCGCTGGGCGGGGAGAGTGAATGATGCGTGGAAGAATCCGGATTCATGACCTGGCACCTTGGTTTGATTTCAGGTGCACATTGCAGGCATGGAAGATGCGCAAACATGACCTTCGGGTGTGGATTAGACCGGTGCAGCAATAATCGGATGATTGACGCGATATCTCCCCTGCATAGCACACAGCTCTCCGTCGCAGCGTTTCTAAAGCAATCGGAGCAGTGGAAAAACAGCGTGCTGGGCGCCTTCTGTTTTTCTGCGGATGTTGTCGAAAACCAGATGCAAGCGGATACTAATATTCCTTGCATGCACGTAGCCATGCAGCTACTGGATGCTGGCGATTCAGTCTGCGAAGTCTGGCACGGTAGCGGACAGGTAACCCAGGGCCGGTCGGGTGCCATCCACTATTGCTATGACGAAGATGTGCTGTTGGGTGTGATTGAACTGCCTGAAGCCATGTTTGCAGCCGACACGGACAAAACGCCGTTACAACAGGTCACCGAGTCGGCCTATCGGCAGATATTTGCGCTGTTGGAGACGTTGCGTTACCCCTGTCTGTTCCGCTGCTGGAATTACATTGCCGACATCAACGCCCACAGTTTCGGGCTGGAGCGCTATCGTCAGTTCAACCTCGGGCGGCAGGACGCTTTTCTTGCTTACGGACGTGATGTGACAGGCAATGTCCCTGCCGCATGTGCCCTGGGTTTCGGGCAGAACGCTTCGGCTCAGGGGCCGCTGCCTACGCTAAACATTGCCTTTTTAGCCGGACGTGCAGCACCACTGAACATTGAAAACCCACGCCAGATTAGTGCTTACCAATATCCGCAACAGTATGGCCCGCGCAGTCCGACATTTTCGCGTGCCAGCCTGGTACGTATCGGGCAAAACGAGGTGTTGTTCATATCCGGCACCGCCAGTATTGTTGGCCACGAAACCCTGCACCCCGACAATGTTGTGGCACAAACCCGCGAAACCATGGCCAATATCAAGGCCGTGCTGGATGAGGCCAATCGCCAGAGTTGCCTGACAAGTCAACCAAAGTTCGATTTGGCCAGCCTGTATTACACGGTATACGTGCGCCGCCCGGCTGATCTGGCGCAGATTCGCGCCGAACTGGCGCACTGCGTGGGCGACGCGCTCACAGCGGTTTATTTGCAGGCGGATATGTGCCGTGAGGATTTGCTGCTGGAAATCGAGGCCACTGCCGTGTATCCAATGGAATCCTCATCTGATCAGGCGGACTGACCATGCGCACTATATTGCGAGGGTTGCTGAATGGCTACGATTACCTGGTGATATATCTCGGCCTGGCCTGGCTGGGAATACTGTGCCTGGCATGGACGCCGATTGCGCTGATTAGTTACCCGTTATTGCCTGAAAGCCGGGGACGCGCGTTGGGACGTTACGTCATCACGGTGGCATTCCGCCTTTATCTGGCGAGCCTTGGCCTGTCGCGTCGTTTCAGTTTTGATCTGCAAGCGCTGGATGCGCTGCGCGATGAGCCGTCTCTTATTATCGCGCCGAACCACCCCTGCCTGCTGGACGCGGTGATGGTGATGTCACGCTTGCCGAATGTCGCCTGCGTGCTTAAAGCCGAACTGATGAACAATATTTTTCTCGGTGCGGGCGCGCGTCTGGCGCGCTACATCCGCAACGAACCCGTGCGGCGCATGGTGCAGCAGGCAACCCTCGATTTTGGCTGTGGCAGCCATCTGTTGCTGTTTCCGGAAGGAACCCGCACCACCTCGTACCCTGTCAATCCGTTCAAGGGCAGTATCGGCCTGATCTCGAACCATGCGCAGGTGCCCGTGCAGACGATACTGATAGAAACCGATTCGCGGTATCTGAGCAAAGGCTGGTCGCTGTTCCGCAAACCACCGTTGCCGATCCGTTATCGAATTCGACTCGGGCGGCGCTTTGATCCACCGCAGGATGCCCGCCGCTTCACAGCCGAACTGGAACATTACTTTGCGCATGAGCTGCTACAAGGCTCAGCGTTTTACCCGGCCAATTCCCTGCCTGTGCAGGCAGTAAAGACATCATCATGACGACAGCCTCGGCCACGCATCTCGTCCTCATCCCCAGCTATAACCCCGGTGCCAAAGTCTATGCAACCGTGCGCGCGGCACGCCAATACTGGACGCCGGTATGGGTCGTCGTCGATGGCAGCACCGATGGCAGCGCAGAAGGCTTGCTGGCGATGGCCGCACAGGATGTCGGCCTGCGCGTGATGGTTTTGCCGCGCAACCAGGGCAAGGGCGCGGCGGTATTGCACGGGCTGGAGCAGGCGGCTGCGGCGGGGTTTACTCATGTACTCACCATGGATTCGGATGGCCAGCATCCACCCGAATGCATTCCTGCCTTCATGGCGGAATCCGCCAGGCAGCCAACGGCCATGATCCTCGGCGTGCCGGTATTCGATACCAGCGCGCCACGCCTGCGCGTGCAAGGGCGGCGCATATCCAACGCGTGGGCCAATCTGGAAACGCTGTGGGCAGGCATTGGCGATTCGTTGTTCGGGTTTCGCGTGTATCCCGTCGAGCCATTGCGGCAGGTGATGCGCTATCAGCCGTGGATGCGCCACTTCGACTTTGACCCCGAGGCGGTGGTGCGCCTGTGCTGGCGCGGCATCAGGCCGATCAATCTGCCCGCCCCCGTGCGCTACTACCGCGCGGAGGAGGGCGGCGTGTCGCATTTTCGCTACCTGCGCGACAACCTGCTATTGACCTGGATGCATACGCGCCTGTTTATCGGTTTTGTATTGCGCTTACCTGTTTTGCTGGCAAGGCGGGCGCTGGAGAAGTTTTGATCTGACCAAGAATGCAGAATGCCGCCGTCCCAGAAGGGGACTTTCCAGGGACGGCTTTGCACTCCCTGCGGTCGGATTCAAAGCTTCGCGGCGTGTCGCCAGCGCCGACTTTTTGCGCTTTGGAGTTGAGCCTTCCCTGCTAAATCATGCCGCCGTTGATGGAAATGATTTGCCCGGTGATGTAGGCCGCCTGTGTCGAGGCCAGAAAGCCGATCAGGTCGGCGACTTCGGCCGGGCTGCCTGCGCGTTTCATCGGCACCAGGCGCGCGATGTCCTCGGCGCCGAATGCGGATTCGCTCATTGCGGTATCGATAATGCCAGGCGCCACCGCGTTGACCGTGATGCCGCGACTGGCGACTTCACGGGCGAGGGATTTGGTCGCCGAATTCAGCGCGCCCTTGGCGGCGGAATAATTCACCTGGCCCGCATTGCCAGTCAGCGAAGCGATGGAGGATACATTGATGATGCGCCCCCAGCGGCTGCGTATCATCGGCATCATCAGCGGCTGGGTGACGTTGAAAAAACCGTTGACCGAGACATCGATCACCCGGTGCCACTGCTCGGCACGCATGCCGGGGAATACCACATCGTCATGAATGCCGGCATTGTTGACCACGATCTGGATCGGTTGATGTTCAACCAGCGGCGTCAGCACATCGGCAACTGCATTGCTGTCGGTGACATCAAATGCCAGCACCTGCGCGCTGCCCCCGCTGGCAACAATAGTGTCAGCCAGCGTCTGTGCGGCTTCTCGGCCACGATGGGCATGAATGTAAACATGGCAGCCATCGGCCGCAAGACGGCGGCAGATGGCCGCGCCTATGCCACCGCTACCGCCGGTGACCAGTGCATTTTTCATATGGCGTCTCCTGAGGTCGGGTTGAGCGCTTCCGCATTGAGCACAACCGTGGCGCGCCCATCCAGCAGCAAGCGTCCCGCGGCGCTGATGCTGAACTGATACAGAATATTTTTTTCACTGCGCGTGATGCAGGTGGCTTCCACCAGCAGATCGGTGGCGATGTCATCCAGCCGGGACACATGCAACTGGGTGCCGCGTGCGCTGACCAGATAGCCGACCCGTGCGCCGACGCTGTCTGCTGGCGACAGCAAGGCGCCATGCACGGCCCTGGCCTGTGCCGCGTATTCGATACCGCAGGCGGCGCCCAGCCGGCCATAAGCGCGCAACGGGTTATCAGCAGCGCGGTGGCTACTGGCGCGGCACTGGATGCGTTGCTCATCCCAGGCTTCCACGTAATCCAGCAGGCACATGCTGCCCTGATGCGGGATGTGACGCGCAATCCAGGCGTGATCCAACCGGGTTTGATTTAGCACAACGTCATGGCCACGGCAAGACGCGCGCTGTCGAGGTAATCCAGCACCACGGTTTGGTCTTGCCGCAATGCGATTGCGCGCAACAGCGGCAGCCCGCGTGCGGAGGGGATGGCGATGCGCAGGCTTTCCAGAGCAGCATCATCGAGTTGATTTGCACTGGCGTCAGTCAGACTAACGCTGATTTTCGCCAGCGCCCGTGCGCTGCGTTGCGGTGCCAGCACCAGCGCAATGCCAAACGCATCAGGGATGGGGCGGGCACTGTACAGCGGCTCAGGGTAAGCGGTGTCATACGCCAGCAAAACGCTGCGTGTGTTATCTACCACCACCTGGGTGAGTGCTTCCAGCAGCCCCGCGCCGAAGCTCGCATCAAAGGCGCACAACACCGATGAGGTGGTCATCGCGCCGGTGGCGATACTCCAGTATCCGGCCGCAGCGTTATGCACGGAATTATGAAAACGGGTCGGCGAGATTTGCCGGTCATCCGAAGCGAGCATCTCGCAGATGGCGTGGCAGTTTTCCCCATCGCCGCCAGACGCGGAAAACACGCTGGGCAAGTTGGCTGCGTCAAGGCCGGCGGCAGTGATGGCTTCCAGCCCGGTCGCCAGGGTGAGTTTGATAATCGCGCCGCTGCGCCGGCGTTCCGCCACTGGCAGCAATGCGGGGGGTGGCAGGATGGTTTTCTGCGGTTGATAGAGCTGTTGCCCGCCCAGCACCGCCTGGCTGCTTGGCCAATCAGTCAAGCCGGGGCCGAGTAATCCAATGCCTTCGATATAGGCGCTGAGTGTGGCGTTGATCGTCGTGGTGGATGTCATGGCGATTGTCATAACTTATCCGCCCGGCCAAAAATCAGGCTGCAATTGGTGCCGCCGAATCCAAACGAATTGCTGAGCGCGCGGGCTACCGGCTGCTCACGATTATCCAGCGCATAATCAAGATCCAGCGTAGGGTCGAGTTGCCGGGTGTTCAGCCCGGCCGGCAACAAGCCGTGTTGCAGCGCCAGCGCGCAAATCACCGCCTCTACGCCACCGGCAGCGCCCAGGGTGTGGCCGGTCGCCCCTTTGGTCGAACTGCATGGCGTGCCAGAGCCGAACACATGGTGCACGGCTTTGCCCTCCGCCGCATCGTTGTTTTGGGTCGCGGTGCCATGCAGGTTGATATAGTCAATTTCATCTGGCTGCAAACCCGCCATTTTCAGCGCATCCTGCATCGCCATGCGCGCACCCAAGCCATCCGGATGCGGCGATGACATGTGATACGCATCGCTGGATTCGCCGATGCCGAGCAGCAGCACCGCATCCGCAGCCAGATGTTCAGCGGGACGTTCGAGCAGCGCGAAGGCTGCTGCTTCACCAATCGAGATGCCGTTGCGTTGCGCATCGAATGGTCGGCAGGCCTGTTCGGAAATCAGGCCGAGCGAGTTGAAGCCATACAGCGTCGTCAGGCACAGCGAATCCACGCCGCCCACCACCGCCGCATCGATCAGCCCCGTCGCCATCATGCGCCGGGCTGAACTGAATACCTTGGCGCTGGACGAACACGCCGATGACACCACGACCGCCGGGCCGCCCAGGCCGAAATAATGGCGCGTGAAATCCGCAACGGAAAAAGTATTGTGCGTGGTGCGGTAAATAAAATCGGCAGGCAATGCGCCCGTCATCGGGTCGCGCCGCCGGTAGGCCAGCTCGGTTTGCAGAATGCCTGAAGTGCTGGTGCCGATGAACACCCCCACGCGCTGCGCACCGTATTTTTTGCTGGCCGCGCGCACCGCCTCGGCAAAGCCATCCTGCAGCAAGCCCAGCAACGCGAGCCGGTTGTTGCGGCAATCAAATTCCGCCAGGTGCGCGGGCAGCTGCACCGCATCCACCCCGGCCACCTCGCCAATGAAAGTCGCCAGATCCACCGTCTCAAACGCACACGGCGCCAGCCCGCCACGGCGCTGACGCAAGGCCTCCAGCGTCTGGTCGAGGCCGCGACCGATGCTGCTGGTGGCTGTGAAATGGGAGAGGTGGAGCGGGTTCAAGGAGAAGTAAGCCAGTCGTCAGTAAAACAAGCCGGTTAACACGTTGCAGATGACGGCTTGTGGGGCGGGTAAAAGAAAACCTGTGTTCGAACGGCTCCTGCGCGATTCATTGTAGACGTTCAGCGTAGCGTTAATCAGGCAGCGCGGATTTTAGCGCAGGTGTGCTTGAGCGTCTGTAGGTTGCGTGGTGTAAAACGGGCTTGAAAAAACGCACATGCGAGAAAGTCGGCGCTGGTGATACGGCGGCAGGAAAAAACGCAGTGGTTTGCGTGAATGATAAGTGCAGGGAAACTAACGCATCCAGCGTAGTTGGCATCACGGTTATAAGGCTGCGATGAATTCATCAGCCGATACGTCATTGGCCTGACGCAGGACACCCGCCAGTGTTGCCTACCTTTACTTCGCTATGCGGGGGAACAACACAGCCTTTGGTGCCATGGCGCATGATGACGTGGCTCCGGATTGGCAAGCTTTCTCAAAACCGAAGCGCTCCAGTGCGCGCACTATGGTGGCACCGGAAACACGCGGCAGCTTAGGCATAACTGAACTCAATCTTGTGGACTTTTTTCAAGTCCACAGTTTGCTTGGCTTGCCATAAGTCGTAATTATCTTGCATTATCAGCCAGCTTTCGGGTGAGCGCCCTAATGCCTTGGAGAGGCGAAGGGCCATTTCAGGACTCACGCCACTGGTTTCGTTCAAAACTCGGTTAAGCGTCGAGGCAGCCACGCCCAGCTTGAGGGCGAGCTCCCGACAACTGATTTTATTGGGCGCCAGGTAAACCTCTTGAATAAACGCGCCGGGATGCGGTGGATTGTGCATAGCCATTAGTGATAATCCTCATAATCTAAAACAAATGCGTTGCCGTTCTCGAATGCGAACGTGATGCGCCAATGACCATTTACCCATATTGACCAACGCCCACGTTCACTGCCCTTTAACGGGTGAAGCCGGAAGCCTGGAATGTCCATGTCCTCGATAGTCTGAGCGGTATCGAGTGCCGCCAACTGCATTTTGAGACGAGTTGCGTGTGCAGATTGGATTCCAGCCAAGCTGCCGGATTCGAAATATTTTCGCAGACCCTTGTGGCGAAACGATGCGATCATGTCGCAATGATAGCGTGTTGCGTGGTACGCAACAAGAGAAAAATGAGGCCTGGCATTTGAATGTACCGGCGATGCGCCGTCCCGCCAGCGCCGACTTTTTACTCACTTAAATTCAGCACGTCGAAAATGAAAAGCGCGGCCAGCGCCGCGCTTTAGCGCGTCCCGCTTGATGGATGGGTTGGACGAAGCCGCTATCGCGGAGAAATGCTCCTCATCAATTTGATTCAAAGCCATAATTCCTCCTC
>JAYTIQ010000103.1:0-4727 GCA_043731705.1 Rugosibacter sp. | reverse complement strand
GCGTTGCGCTTCGCCGCCGGATAGCGTAACGGCGCTTTGTCCCAGTTGAATGTAGGAAAGCCCGACATCCATCAGCGTTTGTAATTTGCGCGCAACGAGGGGTATGGCATCGAAAAATTCACGCGCTTGTTCTACCGTCATTTGTAGCACTTCGTGGATGGTTTTGCCCTTGAAGCGAACTTCCAGTGTTTCGCGGTTGTAGCGTTTGCTGTGGCAAACATCACAGGCGACAAAGATGTCCGGCAAAAAGTGCATTTCCACCTTGATCATGCCATCGCCCTGACAGGCTTCGCAGCGCCCGCCCTTGACGTTGAATGAAAAACGCCCCGGCCCGTAACCCCGTTCGCGTGCCATAGGCACACCGGCAAAAAGTTCGCGAATAGGGGTTAATAACCCCGTGTATGTAGCCGGATTGGAGCGCGGTGTGCGGCCAATCGGCGATTGATCGACATTGATCACCTTGTCGAAAAATTCCAGGCCGGTAATTTCGCCATACGCGGCGGGCTCTGTCGTCGCTGCGTAAAGATGGCGTGCCGCCGCTGCATAGAGGGTGTCATTGATCAGGGTGGATTTGCCCGAACCCGAGACGCCGCTGACGCAGGTGAATAAGCCCACAGGAATTTCCAGGTTCACCTGCTTGAGATTATTGCCGCTGGCCTTAAGGATTTTCAGCCAGCGGTCGGCAGCGGGCGGCGTGCGAAAGTCGGGGATGGCAATACGGCGACGGCCTGATAAAAATGCGCCGGTGAGTGAAGCGCTGTTCGCCGCGACTTGTTGCGGCGTGCCTTCGGCGACAATTTCGCCACCATGTTCACCTGCACCCGGGCCGATGTCGACGACGTAGTCGGCGGCTTCGATAGCCTCCTGATCATGTTCGACCACGATCACCGTGTTGCCCAGATCGCGCAGGTGGATGAGCGTTTCCAGCAGGCGTACATTGTCTCGCTGATGCAGGCCGATCGAAGGCTCATCAAGCACATACATGACGCCCGTGAGGCCGGAGCCGATTTGCGAAGCCAGCCGGATACGTTGTGCTTCGCCACCGGAAAGTGTTTCCGCCGAACGATCTAGCGAAAGATAGTTGAGGCCGACATTGATGAGAAAGGAGAGTCGCGAGGTGAGTTCCTTGAGAATTTTTTCCGCTATCTGGGCTTTATGGCCAAGCAGCGTCAGCTCTTCAAAAAAGTCACGGCACTGGATCAATGAGAGATGGCTGATGGCCGAAATGGTTTGCCCGCCAACGAACACATGACGTGCTTCACGGCGCAAGCGCTGGCCTTGACACTCAGGGCAGGGCTTGTGATTCAGATACTTAACCAGGTCATCCCGTACGCTGAGCGAATCACTTTCGCGGTAGCGCCGCTCCATACTGTTGATGATGCCTTCAAAGGCGTGGCTACGTTCAAAACGCGTGCCTTTTTCACTCAGGTATTTGAATTTAATCTGCTCAGTGCCCGAGCCATACAGAATGATTTTCTGTAGTTCAACGGGTAACTTTTCATAAGCCATTGCGGTATCTATGCTGTAGTGCGCAGCAAGGGATTCCAGCATCTGAAAATAAAACTGGTTGCGTTTGTCCCAACCCTTGATGGCCCCTTCAGCGAGCGACAAATGAGGGTAGGCCACGACGCGTGCGGGGTCAAAAAATTGAATTTGGCCAAGGCCGTCACACGAAGGGCAGGCGCCCATCGGGTTATTGAAAGAGAATAAACGCGGCTCTAGCTCCTGTAATGAATAGCTGCAAACCGGGCAAGCAAATTTGCTGGAGAACAAATGTTCTTTGTCGCTCTCCATTTCGACAGCAAGGGCGCGCCCATCGGCATGGCGCAGGGCAGTCTCGAAACTTTCTGCCAGGCGCTGGCGTTGGTCTTCCTTTACCTTGAGCCGGTCTATCACAACATCAACGGTGTGCTTTTTGGTTTTGGCCAGTTTAGGCAGGCTGTCAATGTCATACACCGTGGCATCCACACGCAGACGCACAAACCCTTGCGCGCGTAACTCGGCAAACAATTCGAGCTGTTCGCCCTTGCGATCAGCAACAACCGGCGCAAGTATCATCAGTCGCGTATTGGCTGGCAAAGCCAGCACATGGTCCACCATCTGCGACACACTCATGGCCTCCAGCGGCAAGCCATGATCCGGGCAGTGTGGCGTGCCGGCACGGGCGTACAACAAGCGCAGATAATCGTGAATTTCCGTCACGGTGCCAACGGTAGAGCGGGGGTTGTGGCTGGTGGCTTTTTGTTCGATGGAAATGGCCGGAGACAAGCCTTCAATCAAGTCAACATCGGGTTTTTCCATCATTTGCAAAAACTGCCGCGCATAGGCCGAGAGTGATTCGACATAGCGACGCTGGCCTTCGGCGTAAAGCGTGTCAAACGCCAGCGAGCTTTTGCCGGAGCCAGACAAGCCCGTGATCACCGTGAGCCGGTTGCGGGGTAAGTCGAGGTTGATATTCTTGAGATTGTGGGTGCGCGCACCGCGAATTTTGATGGTGTCCATAAATCAGCATGCTTTATACGTAAAGAAATCGGGCGCAAGGCGACCAGTTAATGTACTAATATACGCGACTTAATTCATTCACCTGATCCCTCCATGTCTGATCAACTAACCGACGCCATGAGCCGCGAGGAAAAGCGCGCCGGCGTATCGTTAGCCTCTATTTTTGCCTTGCGCATGCTGGGCATGTTCTTGATTCTGCCGGTGTTCGCCATTCATGCCCACACGCTGCCGGGGGGAGACAACCTCACGCTGGTGGGCCTTGCGCTGGGTGCCTATGGCCTGACCCAGGCGTTTTTTCAAATTCCATTCGGTATGGCGTCCGATGCCTTTGGGCGCAAACGGGTGATTGTTTTTGGGTTGTTGATTTTTGCGATCGGCTCGGTGGTTGCTGCGCTGGCAACGGATATTTACTGGACTATTTTTGGCCGGATTGTGCAAGGTGCGGGTGCTATTTCCGCAGCTGTAACCGCCTTGGCGGCTGATTTAACGCGCGAGCAACATCGCACCAAAGTCATGGCGATGATAGGTTCATCCATCGGCCTGGTTTTTGCCATTTCGCTGGTGATTGCCCCCGTGCTTTACGCCGTCATAGGCATGAGCGGCATTTTCTGGATGACCGGCGTGTTAGCGCTGGCAGCCATTGCTGTGCTGGTCTACATCGTGCCTGAGCCGCCACCACCGCATTCCGGCCCGCGCGTTTCGTTGCGCGAAGTGTTGGTTAATACCCAGTTGCTGCGGCTTAATCTGGGCATTTTCATCCTCCATATGTCGCAGATGATGATGTTTGTCGTGGTGCCTGGTTTATTGATCAGCACAGGTGATTTGCCGCTGGCCGCGCACTGGAAGGTTTATTTGCCGGCCGTACTGATTTCATTTGTGCTGATGGTTCCGGCGATTATTTACGCTGAGAAGCGCCAAAAACTTCGTACGGTCTTTGTTTCCGCCATCATTTTGTTGCTGCTGACACTGCTGGTACTTGGTTTGCAAGGCAATCATTTTTACGTTGTGGCAGGCGGTCTGCTCAGTTTTTTTGTCGCCTTCAACACGCTGGAAGCCATGCTGCCTTCACTGATTTCTCGCGTGGCCCCACCACGGGCAAAAGGTGCGGCATTAGGCGTTTACAATACAACGCAAGCCTTGGGCCTATTTTTGGGTGGGGCGCTGGGCGGGTGGATGGCCAAGCACTTTGGCCCGCAAAGCGTATTTGTTTTTGCGGCCGGAATGACCACACTTTGGCTGGCTGCCGCTGCTACCATGCAGCCTATTCTGCCTCGCCTGCCAACGATCACAAAACCCCCATTGGCCGAACAGGGCTAACTTAAAACATCATCAAGGAGATTCGCCATGGCCTCAGTCAATAAAGTAATTCTGGTTGGTAATCTGGGTAAAGACCCTGAGTCGCGCTATATGCCTAATGGCGACGCCGTGGTGAATATCACGTTGGCCACCACCGATACGTGGAAAGATAAAGGGACGGGCGAAAAGAAAGAAGCCACCGAGTGGCACCGCGTAGTGTTCTTCCGCAAGCTGGCTGAAATTGCCGGTCAATACCTGAAAAAAGGTTCGCAGGTGTATATCGAAGGCTCCCTCAAAACGCGCAAATGGGAGAAAGACGGCCACACGAACTACACCACCGAGATCGTCGCCGATTCGATGCAGATGCTTGGTAGCCGACAAGGGATGAGTTCAGGTATAGGTTCAAATGATGCTCCCTCGCGCGAGAGCAGTTATGGCGCCGCACCTGCCGCTGCAGGCAAACCAGCACCTGCCGCACAGGCGAGTAGCAACTTCAATGATTTCGAGGATGACATTCCTTTTTAGCCAATAGGTGGGGCCAGGTTTGGCAGGTTTAGCGCATTTAATAGGCAAGCCAAGCCGACCTGAACCAATCTCAGCGACCCATGCGTTTATCCATGCCTGAAAAACTCAAACTGCTCTCCTGGCGAGATGTTGTTTTTGTCGCGCTTCCTTCTTTGCTGCTGATTTTGGCCGCTTTTTGGGTGGCCGCGCGATATATCAAGCCAGCCCCCCCTGCGCGTATGGTGATCAGCACGGGTAGCGAAGGCGGTGCCTATCAACGTTTTGGCGCGTTGTATGCGGATGTGCTGGCAAAGAATGGTGTCGAGCTGATCGCCAAGCCTTCCGCCGGTTCGCCGGAAAACCTGCAACGCCTGCGTGATCCGAATTCGGGCGTGGATGCTGCCTTCATTCAAGGGGGGACGACG
>JAYTIQ010000102.1:0-13266 GCA_043731705.1 Rugosibacter sp. | reverse complement strand
GCCGCTTTGCCACGGGTGCGGCACTTAACGCGCCAGATGTCGCCACTTTTTATGGTGGCGACGCCAAGGGCTACACCGACTACCCCGCTTTGTCGGCTTAAAGAGCGCAACTCACCGCCACAGCAAGCGAGGAGGAGATATGGAAAACAATTTTTGGCACGAACGCTGGGAAAAGAATGAAATTGGCTTTCACCAAAGTCATTTTCATCCCTTCTTGCTACAGTATTGGCCCAGCCTGAACCTCAAGCAAGGCGGCTGCGTGTTTGTCCCCCTGTGCGGCAAAAGCCGTGATTTGCTCTGGCTGCGCGATCAGGGGCTTGATGTTATTGGCGTTGAGTTAAGCCAGCTTGCCGTTGCAGATTTTTTCAAGGAGAACCAGCTCACTGCGACAGTCACACAACATGGTGAACTCGAGCTATATGAAAGCCCGGGCATCCGTATTTTTTGTGGCGATTTTTTCAAGCTCACTGCGGCAGACTTGGCAGGCGTCACCGGCGTATTCGACCGCGCCTCTCTCGTCGCCCTGCCACCTGCCATGCGCCGTGACTACGCCAATCACATGCAAGAAGTTCTGCCACCCGGCACGCAAACACTGCTGGTGTGCTTTGCCTATCCACAAGAACAAATGGATGGACCACCTTTTAGTGTTGGCAATGAAGAAGTGAACGCGTTATTTGCACCGACCAGCGAGATTACATTTTTAGCCGAAATAGACGCGCTCGATAACGAACCGCGCTTTAAGCAACGCGGGTTAACCAGCCTGCACGAAAAAGTCTTCCGCCTGCGCTACCCAGCCCAAGCGTAAAAGTCGGCTATGGTGATACAGCGAACAAACAATTAAAACAGTCGATTAAAACGAACTTAGCCTTGGAGAAAAAGAGATCATGCAAAAAAGAAGTTTAGGACATTCCACTATCAAAGTTGCTCCGCTCATGTTTGGCGGCAATGTATTTGGCTGGACGCTGGATGAAACCAAATCCTTCGAGATGCTTGACGCCTTTATGGCGGCAGGCTTTGATTTCATCGACACTGCCGATGTTTACTCGCGCTTCATCCCCGGCAACCAGGGTGGCGAATCGGAAACCATTCTCGGCAAATGGATGAAGGCGCGCGGCAACCGCAGCCAGGTGATCCTTTCCACCAAAGTCGGCATGGACATGGGCGAAGGCCAGCAGGGATTATCCAAAGCCTATATTTTCAAAGCCGTGGAAGCCTCGTTGCGCCGCTTGCAGACGGATTACATCGACCTGTATCAAGCGCATATCGATGACGAAAAAACGCCCCTCACCGAAACGCTGGAAGCTTTCGATCAACTCATCAAGCAAGGCAAAGTACGCGTGATCGGCGCTTCCAACTACACCCCAGATCGCTTGGAAGAGGCCCTGCAAGTAAGCAAAGACCATAGCCTGCCTGCGTATCAGAGCTTGCAGCCACTGTATAACCTGTACGACCGTACAGCGTATGAAGAGGGTTTACAAGCGGTTTGCCAGAAACACGGCCTGGGTGTGATTCCTTATTTCGCGCTGGCCAGCGGTTTTCTCACCGGCAAATATCGCAGCGAGGCTGATTGCAGCTCAGCCCGAGGCGGTCTGGTCAAACGCTATCTGGATGAGCGCGGCCTGCGCATTTTGGCAGCATTGGATACCGTCGCCAAAGATAAAGCCACCACACCCGCCGTCATTGCACTGGCTTGGCTCATGGCCCGCCCCACCATTACCGCACCGATTGCCAGCGCTACCTCGCTCACGCAACTAGACAGCCTCGTTCAAGCAACAAAAATCAGTCTGGATAAGGCATCCATTGAGTTGCTGAACCAAGCTAGTACTAGTTAATCTGCAACCACATGCAATACTAAGGAAACGCTGATCAAGTCCTTCGACAAGCTCAGGACTAAAGTTAAGTCTTTGCTGCCGTGCATGCTGAGCCCTGCGGCTACGCTCAGGAGCGCCTTGTCGAACCATGAGTAAAACTTATTTTTTTAGCGTTTCTCCTCTCTAAGGCACCTTTCGGAAAATTATTTCTGGGGGCTATTTAATTACCACCCAGTTGGATAATCAGGAGACCTCGATGAAACAACGTTTTTTAGGCCAGGCCGCTGTGCCGATTTCAGAGATCGGCTTGGGGTGCATGGGCATGAGCGAATTTTATGGCCCGAGTGATGATCAACAATCGCTTGCTACCCTCACCCGGGCGCTGGATCTTGGCGTGAATTTTTTTGATTCCGCTGATACTTATGGTTTTGGCCATAACGAAGCCTTGCTGGGGCAGTTTCTGAAACAAGGCGGTGTGTCGCGTCGTCGTGAGGTGGTTGTCGCCACTAAATTTGGCATCGTGCGTGAAGCGGGCAAGTACGAGCGACGCATCGACAACAGCCCGGCCTATGTGCGTGCGGCGTGCGAGGCTTCTTTACAGCGCTTGGGGGTGGATGAGATCGATCTTTATTATTGTCATCGACGTAATCCGGATGTGCCGCTTGAAGACACGGTGGGCGCAATGGCCGATCTGGTGCATGCAGGAAAGGTACGGCAGATTGGGTTGTCCGAAATATCCATTGCCACCTTGCAGTGTGCCTCCAAAGTGCATCCCGTCGCGGCGGTGCAAAGTGAATATTCGTTGTGGACACGCGAACCTGAAACCGGCCTGCTGGCAGCGTGTGCTGAGCTGGGCACCACGTTTGTGGCTTACAGCCCGCTGGGCCGCGCGTTCCTCACCGGCACGGTGAGCAATGACACCTTGGCAGAAAATGATTTTCGTAAATTCAACCCGCGCTTTCAGGGCGATGCGGAAGTGGCTAACCGCGTGTTGGTAGACCAGCTGCACCAGTTGGCGGTAGCGCGCGAGGTGACTAACGCGCAATTGGCGCTTGCCTGGTTGTTGAATAAACATCCGCACGTGGTGCCTATTCCCGGTACCCGCCAGATGCGCTATCTGGAGCAAAACGTGGCAGCCTCGGCGATTACACTCGCTAGCGATGAGATTGCCAGACTAGATGAGCTATTCCTGCCGGAACGCGTGACCGGCACTCGTTATCCTGAGGCCGGGATGGTGGGCGTGGAGCGCGATTGATACAGTAAAAATAAAGGTGGTTTTACGCATCCAAGCCGCACAACAATGCATCGACAACGCATGAATCGAGGATAATCAGGGCTTGATTTCTCGATGACGACTCATGCACTCTTCCCACTCATCTGGCGTAGCTGAATTAGCGCACGACTTATCTCACGTTGATCCACTCAACCGCGCACTGGCCCCTGCCTTAAAAGCGAAAATTGATGGCAAGACCAAACCACTGGGGTCACTCGGGCGACTGGAAAATCTGGCCTTGCAAATCGGCTTGATTCAAAACACGCTTACACCACGCATCGTGCAGCCACATATTCTTGTCGCAGCGGGCGATCACGGCGCAGCATGCGCCGGAGTGTCCGCTTATCCGCAAGAAGTCACTTGGCAAATGGTGGAGAACTTTTTAGCGGGAGGCGCGGCAATCAATGTGTTGGCGCGGCAAGCCAATGCGCAGTTGCTGATTGCCGATGCGGGCGTGGCACACGACTTTGGGCAGCGCGCCGGGCTGATTAACGCAAAAGTCGGCGCTGGCGGGACGGCGAATTATCTTATCGGTGCGGCCATGAGTCTTGCGCAATGTGTGGATGCCATGCACCGTGGTGCGACGATTGTGCGTGACTTGGCTTCTACAGGATGCAACACCCTGGGCTTTGGCGAAATGGGCATAGGTAATACAGCATCCGCTTCGCTGCTCACGCATTGCCTGACCGGCCTGCCTTTGGCTGAGGTGATTGGTCGTGGCACCGGGCTGGATGATGCGGGACTGGAAAAAAAGCGCACGTTGCTGGCACAAGCCTTGGCTCATTGGCCAGAACGCAACGATGCGCCGCTGAATGTGCTAGAAGTACTGGCACGGTTTGGCGGTTTTGAAATCGCCCTACTTAGCGGAGCCATGCTGGCGGCGGCTAAAGCGCGAATGGTGCTAATAATAGATGGATTCATTGTCACGAGTGCCCTGCTGGTCGCCGCGCGAATTGCGCCAGAAATTCTCGACTATTGCGTGTTCTCGCATTGCTCGAATGAAACCGGGCACCGACTGCAACTCGCCTGGCTAAAGAGCGAAGCCCTGCTTGACCTAGGCATGCGTTTGGGCGAAGGCACGGGGGCTGCCCTGGCTGTGCCCTTAATCACCACTGCCTGCGCTTTTTTAAACGAAATGGCGAGCTTTGATGCAGCGGGTGTTAGCCAAGCCTGATGTCTATCACTATAAAAATCCGGACACAATTCGTCTATTTTTTCGCGGCGTTACGCTTTTTTACCCGCTTACCTGTTCCAGCCTGGGTAGGACATAGTCAAGATCAACTCAACCACGCCGCACGTTATTTTCCGGTGGTAGGCATACTGATTGGCCTCATAGCGGCCACCGTAACGCTTCTTGCTGCGCTGGTTCTGCCGGTCTCTATCGCCGTTGTGCTCGGCATGGCAGCGAGTGTATTAGCCACCGGTGCCTTTCATGAAGACGGCTTTGCCGATACCTGCGATGGTTTTGGTGGTGGCTGGGATAAGGCGCAGGTGCTTGCCATCATGAAAGATTCACGCGTTGGCAGCTACGCGACGCTAGGCGTGACGCTGCTGCTGCTGGCGAAATGGAATGCACTGCTTGAGATTGATGCCACGTTTAAAATACCAATGCTGGGTTTGACTTTGATTGCCGCACACGCCGTATCCCGGCTGGCGGCAACCAGTCTGATTTTCACACTGGATTATGTACGCGAAGACGCCGCAGCAAAAGCCAAACCGCTGGCCGTGCGCATGGCACCTCATGAGCTATTGATTGCTACACTCACCGGCTTGGCGCCCTGTATCCTGCTGCCTGCAAGTCATCTACTGGTTGCACTAGTGGCAGTGGCTTTATGCACCTGGCTTGCTGCACGCTATTTTGTCCGTCGCATCGGCGGCTACACGGGCGATTGCCTTGGCGCAACACAACAGATTGCGGAGCTGGCTTTTTACCTGGGCTTCTTATGCAGCTTTACCTGATTCGCCACCCACCGCCACAGGTGGCTGAGGGCATCTGTTACGGTACAACCGACTTGCTCCTGCGCGAGAACCCCCAAGCGATCGCCCGCACGATCAAACTGCAACTGCCTGAAGACTTGACGGTTTTCAGCAGTCCCTTGACGCGGTGTCGTCTGCTGGCTGAAGCGTTGCACCCTGCCCCCTTGTTCGACCCGCGCTTAAAGGAATTAAATTTTGGCGACTGGGAAATGCAAGCCTGGGAAGCACTGGATCGAGCCGAAATCAATGCCTGGGCCGAAAATCCTGCAGGCTACACGCCACCACACGGCGAATCTGTCAATGAACTGCAAGCGCGGGTGCATGATTTTCTGGCTGAACAATGCGCGCAAAAAACCGCGCATGCGGCACTGGTGACACATGCAGGGGTGATGAAAGTGATCGTCGGGCTGGCTCAGGATTTAGCGCCTGCAGAATGGATGGCGCTTAAATTTGGTTTTGGCGGGGTGGTGCCCATACAGCTAACCGCTGCCATGATGAACGGCCATCTATTCCGGTGCTAACCTATTCCGGTGCTGACCAAGCCCCGCTGGTGATTTTCTCTGCCCACATCAGGGCGGTGATGGTTTTAGCATCGGTAATTTCACCATCACGCACCGCCAGCAAGGCATCTGCGATATTCATCTCGATCACTTCCAGAAACTCGCCATGGTCGCGCTCGTGGCCGACATACACCAGGCCTTCGGCCCAGAATATTTCAATTTTCTCGTCTGAATAGCCAATGCAGGGATGCATCACGCCCAGGTGGTGCCACACTTTGGCCTGATAACCCGTTTCTTCACGCAGCTCGCGCCGGGCAGTATCCAGCGGATGTTCATTGGGGTCGATTTTGCCAGCAGGCAACTCGAGGAATACGCGGTGCAGCGCATAGCGATATTGCCGCTCAAATAATAGCTTTCCATTATCCAGCAAGGCCACAATCACCACGGCGCCTGGATGCTCTATCCATTCGCGTACTGCGGTATTGCCATCAGGCAAACGTACCTCATCGCGCCGCGCATGCAACAACTTGCCGTCAAAAACAGGCTCGCTCGAGAGCGTATGTTCTATCAGCTTGGCATCATCCATACCTGAAGAGGATACGGGGAAAAAGTTTCAATGACTACTGCGATGTTAGAGTGAGTGCAACAGAACAGCCGTGCAAATCGCCATGACAGCATCTGGAAATAGGCCAAATGCGGCAACTGCAATACCATTCAAGGACAACAAAATCCTAAAACCTAATGTCCCCATCAACGGCGCAACATCTACTGCGTCATCGAAGTACATGAGTTTGATGATGCGCAGGTAGTAAAAAGCACCTACCAAGGAAAACATCACGGCAACAACGGCAATGGTGATATGGCCTGCCTTGATGGCTGCTGTCAACACGGCAAATTTGGCAAAAAATCCAATAAAGAAAGGAATCCCCGCCATCGACAGCATGAAGATCAGCATCATCGCAGCAAACCACGGGCTGCGCTGATTGAGTCCTTTGAAGTCATCCAGCTGCTCTGCTTCATGGCCCGCGCGCGAAAGCAACAGCACCATGGCAAATGAACCCAGCGACATGAGCACATAGGCCACGGTGTAATACAACGCCGAGCTATACGCATTAATCGCGGTGAATGGATCGATCTCATGGCCGATAACACCCGAGGTTAAGCCCAGCAGCATGAACCCCATGTGCGAGATGGCGGAATACGCCAGCATGCGCTTGATATTTTTCTGTGCAATGGCCGCCAGATTGCCAAGACCAATAGAAAGCACGGCCATGATCAGCAGCATTTGCTGCCACTCGACAACCAGCGAAAATAACGCATAGACCAATAACCGCAGCGTCATGGCAAAAGCTGCAAGCTTGGGTGCCGAGCCGATCAGCATGGTAACTACGGTGGGCGCACCATGATAAACATCCGGAATCCACATGTGAAATGGCACCACGCCCAGCTTGAAGGCCACGCCGGCTACGATAAATACCAGACCAAACACCAGCACCGTTCTATCGGCTTGCCCTTGATATAAAACCTGGGATATATCTGCGATATCAAGGTTGCCCGTTGCACCGTAAATCATCGACAT
This sequence comes from Rugosibacter sp., assembly GCA_043731705.1. Lineage (GTDB taxonomy): Bacteria > Pseudomonadota > Gammaproteobacteria > Burkholderiales > Rhodocyclaceae > Rugosibacter. Next base: position 6,126 of record JAYTIQ010000102.1, on the reverse strand, counting down.
GCCATACAGTAGCAAACCGGAAGCTAGGGCGCCTAATACAAAATACTTCATTGCTGCCTCAGTTGCTCGCGCAGAGTCACGATCAATGGCTACCAGGGCATAAAGGGCGAGCGACATGAGTTCGAGTCCGAGATAAAGCGTCAGAAGACTGGCCGCAGAAATCATCACCATCATGCCTAGCGTGGCGTAGAGCACCAAGAGGTAAAACTCGCCTTTATCCAAACCCCGTTCAACGAGATATTGCCTGCCGTAGATCAGCACCATAATGACAGATAAATAAGTCATCAGTTTGAGGAAGTCCCCTAGCAGGTCATCCACAAACAGGTTGCTCAGGGTTAAAGATGTCTGCCCGTCGGCTGTTACCACAGTGAGCGCCGCACAACCCAACAGGGTAAGGATTGTCAACGCAAAAGCAACCCAGCGCTGAGTTGCGCTAAAAAGCAGATCGGCAAACAAAATGACGAACGACATCGTCAAGAGAAATATCTCAGGCGCGGCGGGGTAAAAATCAGGTATCACGAAATTATTCAGCATCAGATGTCTCGGTTTCTCGTGCGTTTATTTTGTGTTGGTTTGCATTGACTGCATGGCATGTTGCATCGATCACAGCTTGCTTGCGGCCACATGCTTCAACAAATTATCGACAGAGGCATGCATTACCTCAGTGAATGGATAGGGATAAAGACCCATCAACAAAACACTAGCGGCCAACACTGCCAGAATTAAAATTTCGCGTATCCCAATATCCGATAATTCCGCCACATGCGGGTTGGTAATCTCGCCGAACACCACGCGCTTGTACATCCATAATGTGTACGCCGCACCCAGAATAAGCGTGACAGCAGCAGCCATGCCGACCCAAAAGTTGAATTTCACCGCACCTAAAATCACCATGAACTCACCGACAAAGCCTGAAGTGGCTGGCAAGCCGGCGTTCGCCATGGAGAACAACATAAAGAAAGCAGCGAACCTGGGCATGGTATTGACGACGCCGCCATAATCCGCAATCTGCCGCGAATGCATGCGGTCGTACATGACGCCTATGCACAAGAACATGGCGGCAGAAATAAAGCCATGCGAAATCATTTGCATCAGCGAGCCTTCAATACCTAGCGGATTGAAGATAAAAAAGCCCAAGGTGACAAACCCCATGTGCGAGATTGACGAGTACGCCACCAGTTTTTTCATGTCCGTCTGAACGAGTGCAACAAAGCCGATGTAAATCACGGCAGTGAGCGACAAAGCGATCATGAGGGGCGCCAGGTAGTGGCTGGCATCCGGTGCAATAGGAAGAGAAAACCGGATAAAGCCATAAGCGCCGAGTTTCAAGGCAATCGCCGCCAGCACCACCGAGCCGCCGGTGGGTGCTTCAACGTGGGCATCTGGTAGCCAGGTATGCACCGGCCACATCGGTACCTTGACAGCAAAAGACACCAGAAATGCAATGAAAATCAGAATCTGCGGCGTCATTCCCAACTGCAACTGGTGCCAGTCAAGAATGTTTGCACTTCCGCCTGAGGTCAAAAACAGCCAGATCAAAGCCACCAGCATGAGCAAAGAGCCGAGCAATGTGTAAAGGAAGAATTTAATCGCGGCATACACACGATTGGGGCCACCCCACACGCCGATAATGAGATACATTGGAATGAGGGAGGCTTCAAAAAACACATAAAACAATATCCCGTCCAGCGCACTGAAAATGCCGTTCATCAAACCTGACATGATCAAAAAAGCCGCCATGTACTGAGCTTGCTTCTTTTCGATGACTTCCCACCCCGCCAGAACCACCATGATGGTGATGAAGCTATTGAGCAAAATAAAGGGCATGGAAATGCCATCAACACCCAGCAGGTATTGCAGGTTGAAGCGTGGCACCCAAGAGGCCTGCTCAACAAACTGCATGCTCGCCTGAGTTGAGTCAAACCCTGTATAGAGTGGCAAGGTCACAGCAAACCCGGCCAAAGCCACGGCAAGAGCCAGCCAGCGCACCAGGAAACGGCGATCTGACCCGAGCAAAAGCACGGGAATTGCGCCAAGAATGGGGACCCATATTGCAAGGCTTAATAAATGCGCATTCATGGTGCTTTTCTCAGACCCGGTTAAACCAATAGGTTAAAAATGCAGCAACGCCAAAAATCATCCCAAAAGCATATTGATAGATATGCCCTGTTTGCAGCTTCCTCACGAGGCCGGCAAACCAGCCAACGACATGTGCAGAGCCGTTCACCATAAAGCCGTCAATCAGCGCTTGATCGCCGCCCTTCCATAAGCCGCGCCCTAATAACCGTGCGCCGCCAGCAAAAACCACTTCATTGAACTTGTCAAAATAGTATTTGTTGTCCAGCAAGGTGTAGAGCGGCATGAGCGCTTTTTGTATCGCCGCAGGAATATCCGGGCGCTTGAGGTAAAAGAACCACGACAGCGCCACGCCACTCATGGCAAGGAAGAATGGCAAGCTGGTCAGCCCATGCAGTGCCATCGCAAACGCACCATGAAACTCTTCAGCCAGATGCGCCATGGGTGGATGCTTTACCGCATCAATCAGGATGGCAGAACCGAACCAGTCACCAAACAACATGGGCTGAATGGTGAAGTACCCAATGACTACGGATGGAATGGCCAGCAGTATCAAAGGCAGGGTAACAACCCACGGTGACTCATGCGGCTTGCCGCCACCGTGGCCATGATCATCATGCTGATGCTCGTCGTGCGGTGCTTGATCGTAGCGTTCTTTGCCGTGAAAAACGAGGAAGTACATGCGGAACGAATAAAACGCAGTCACAAAAACGCCTGCTACAACCGCGAAATATGCAAAGCCGGAACCCCATAAGTGGGACGCCTGTACCGCTTCGATAATCGAGTCTTTTGAGTAGAAGCCGGAAAAAAACGGAAAACCGATCAAGGCCAGTGAGCCGAGCAATGAGGTAATCCAGGTAATCGGCATGTATTTGCGCAAGCCACCCATGTAGCGGATGTCCTGATTATGGTGGCAGCCGATAATTACCGAGCCCGCACCAAGGAATAGCAAGGCTTTGAAAAATGCATGCGTCATCAGATGAAACACGGCAATAGGGTATGCCGAAACACCCAGTGCAACGGTCATGTAGCCCAATTGAGAAAGGGTCGAATAGGCCACCACACGCTTGATGTCGTTCTGGATGATGCCCAGAAAGCCCATGAACAAGGCAGTAATCGCACCGATCACCAGAACAAAGGACAGTGCAGTGTCCGACAATTCAAACAAAGGGGACATGCGGGTCACCATGAAAATACCGGCTGTCACCATGGTTGCTGCGTGAATCAAGGCCGAAATTGGCGTCGGGCCCTCCATCGAATCAGGTAGCCAGACATGCAGCGGCACTTGTGCCGATTTACCCATCGCGCCAATAAACAGACAACTGCAAATGGCTGTTATCACGGGCCAGCCAGTCACTGTTTCTGTCAGCGCAGCCAGCTCATTGCGCTTGGCAAATACTTCGGCGTAATCAAGCGTACCGGCATACGCAGCGATGAGCGCAATGCCGAGTAAAAATCCAAAGTCGCCAACGCGGTTCACCAAGAATGCCTTAAGATTGGCATAAATCGCGGTTGGCCTTGTGTACCAAAAACCAATCAACAGATAGGAAACCAGACCTACGGCCTCCCAACCGAAAAAGAGTTGCACGAAGTTGTTGCTCATCACCAGCATCAACATCGAAAACGTAAATAACGAGATATAGCTGAAAAAACGCTGATAGCCAGGATCGTCTGCCATGTAGCCGATGGTGTAGATATGCACCATCAGTGAAACAAAGTTCACCACCAGCATCATCATCACGGTGAGTGGATCAATCAGAAAGCCGACTTGCAGCTTGAGACCGCCGGATTCAAGCCATGTATATAGCGCACCATTGAAATGATGGCCCGCTTGAACATCCTGATAAATCAGCACCGAAGCCGCCAGTGAAACAGCCACACCGAGGATAGTGACCACATGCGCACCCGTGCGGCCAATGAGTTTTCCAAACAGACCCGCTAAAAGTGCGCCAGCCAATGGCGCAAGGGGAACGAGCAGATAGAGCGTTTTTATGTCCATCGCTCAACCCTTTAGTTGATCAAGATCATCGACATGAATCGAAGACAGGTTACGGAAAAGGACGACGAGAATAGCCAGTCCAATAGCTGATTCAGCCGCAGCAACTACCAGGATGAAAAATACAAACAACTGCCCGGAAAGGTCGTTCAGGTAATGTGAGAAAGCAACAAAGTTGAGATTGACCGCAAGCAGCATCAGCTCGATGGCCATAAGCAGAACAATCAAATTTTTTCGATTAAGAAATATGCCAACGATGCTAATCGCAAAGAGAATCGCAGCGAGCGTCAAGTAATGAGAAAGAGAAATCATAGAGAGGCACCGCCTTTGGGCTCTGTCGGTGGGGATTCGCTTTCTGATGCCATAGCAACAATGCGCAGGCGATCACTGCGTTTGACGGCTACCTGGTCTGACGGGCGCATGCCCTTGGTATCTTTACGCTGCCGCAGTGTCAGCATGACTGCCGCAATGATGGCAACCAGCAAAATGACCGAAGCCAGCTCAAAGGGATAAACGTAATCAGTAAACAGGATTCTGGCCAGCGCTTTGGTATTGCTTTCACTGGCGGGAAGAACGTGTGCTGGAAAATTGCTCAGGCTGAAGTATTTGCCGGTAAGTACCGTTGCCATTTCGACCACCATGATGGCACCAATGGTTGCGCCTAGCGGCAAATGTCCCCAGAAGCCGTGGCGCAGTCTTTCGATGTTGATATCCAGCATCATGACGACAAACAAAAACAGCACCATCACGGCCCCGACATAAACCATGATCAAGGCAATCGCGAGAAACTCTGCCTGCAACAGCAGCCATAAGCCAGCCGCATTAAAAAAAGCGAGCACAAGAAAAAGCACCGCATGCACCGGGTTTCGCGCGGTAATAACTCGCAATGCGGAAAACAGCATCACTGCCGCAAACAGATAAAAAAGAAAGGTAGTGAATTCCATGGCGTTAATCAATTAACGGAAACGAGCATCAATTTCGCGGTCAGCAGCAATCTGCTCTTCGTACCGATCGCCAACCGCCAGCAGCATCTGCTTGGTGTAGTGAAGATCTCCACGGGTTTCGCCGTGATACTCAAAAATACGCGTTTCCACGATCGCATCCACTGGGCAAGCTTCTTCACAAAACCCACAGAAAATGCACTTGACCAGATCAATGTCGTAACGTGTGGTGCGACGCGAAGCATGCCCGTTTCCATCGTCGCGCTCTGCAGATTCAATGGTGATCGCCAGTGCAGGACAAACGGCTTCGCATAATTTGCAGCCGATGCAACGCTCTTCACCGTTCGGGTAACGACGCAACGCATGCAGTCCGCGAAAGCGCGAACTTTGCGGTGTTTTTTCTTCAGGAAACTGTACGGTAATCTTGCGCGCAAACATATAACGGCCAGTAACCGCCATGCCTTTGAACAGCTCTTTTAAAAACAAACTGCCTATGAAATCTTTAGCACCCATGACAAGTTCCCAATTTTATTTCCAGATAGTCAGTGGCGACATCATCCAGACGCCTACGACAAGAATCCATACCAGCGTCAGCGGGACAAAAACTTTCCAGCCCAAGCGCATGATTTGATCATAGCGATAGCGCGGGAAGGTAGCGCGAATCCAGAGGAAGAAAAACAGAACAGCAACCATTTTCACCGCCAACCAGAAAAACCCGTCGGGTAGAAAACCAACCGGCGATAACCAGCCGCCCAAGAAAAACACCGACACCATTGCCGCCACGAGAATCATGTTGGCATATTCGGCCAGGAAAAACATCGCGAACGACATGCCGGAATATTCCACCATATGACCAGCAACAATTTCAGATTCGCCCTCGACCACATCAAATGGCGCACGATTCAGTTCAGCGACGCCGGAAATCAAATACACCGCAAACACAGGCAGCAAGGGGAGCCAGTTCCATGAAAGAAAACCCAAACCCTGCGTAGCAAAGTAGCCTTGGGCCTGACTATGTACAATCGCGGAGAGGTTCAAGCTGCTGGAAACCATCAGCACGCTGATTAACGCCAGCCCCATCGCGACTTCATAAGAAATCATTTGTGCTGAAGA
>JAYTIQ010000101.1:0-7574 GCA_043731705.1 Rugosibacter sp. | reverse complement strand
CCTGACGAAGCGGCGCAAAGCGACGATATCGCACGCACCATCCGTTATGACGAAGTGATCGAACGCATCCGCAGCGAGCTGGCCTCCCGCCATTTTAATTTACTGGAAACGCTGGGGGAATATGTCATTCATCTGCTGCTGGATGAATTTGGTGCGCCCTGGGTCAGAATTAGCATCGCCAAGCTGGGCATCATGAAAGGCGTGCGCCGTGTCGGCGTGCAAATAGAGCGTAGCCGAATGTAAGGAAATTCCATACTGGCCGTCCAAAGAGTGTGCTGCCTTCCATCGATGAGGGATAGCCGTCCACTGGAGTCTGACCATGAAGAATTACCTCGCTAGAGATTCAACTATCGTCTACTGGTTGCTTGCAGGTCTTTTTTCGTTCGCTAATACGGCCGCTTGGGCAATCCCTTTTTGCCAAGCTCAAAGCGGCACACACAGGTCAGTTTTGCTCGAGCTATATACATCGGAAGGTTGCAATAGCTGCCCGCCCGCCGACTATAAATTGTCACAACTAAAAGAACAGACTGAATATGCCGAAAGGATTGTGCCTTTGGCGTTTCACGTCGATTACTGGAATAGTTTAGGGTGGGCTGATCGCTTTGGGAGCCCCCAGAATACCCAGCGTCAACATTTAATGGCTGGTCTCGCTAAATCAAGTTTTGTCTACACGCCCCAGTTTCTAAACAATGGAAAAGACTGGCGCAATGAACTCGCGCTTCTCGGCAGAGAAAATAAAACACCAGCACTCGCTGACATCTCTCTCGAACTCGGCGCACCAAACCGAATATCGCTCGTCATCAACGGAAGTATTCTAGTTTCTCCGACGCATCCAGACAGCGATGGATATCTTGCCATTTATGAAAATAATTTAAGATCGCAAGTGAGTGCAGGTGAAAATTCAGGTAGAACGCTGCATCACGACTTCGTAGTGCGTCGCCTCATTGGCCCTCTGCCAATTGACAAATCAGGTTATGTTTCTTTACATCAGGAAATCTCATGGAATCCTGTCTGGAAGCCAACTGATGTCGGTATTGTCGCGTTTGTTCAAGAAAGAACTACTGGCGAAATACTTCAAGCGTTGCAACGCCCTGCCTGCCCTTCCTAGCCGCGCGGATGGTGCTGATGATGCAACAACTTAAGCCGCTCGCGCGCCACATGCGTATAAATCTGCGTCGTCGAAATATCGGCGTGACCCAACAGCAGTTGCACCACACGCAAATCAGCGCCATGATTTAACAAATGGGTCGCAAATGCATGGCGCAACACGTGCGGTGAAATCCGTTGTTGTGGAATACCTGCATGCAGCCCGTATTTCTTGATGAGCACCCAGAACATCTGCCGCGTCATGCCCGTGCCCCGTGCGGTAACAAAAATCGCATCCGACACATGCCCGCCCAACAAGTCACCCCTAGCCTCACGAAGATAACGCGCCAGCCAGTCGGCTGCCTCTTCGCCTAGCGGCACCAGGCGCTCTTTTGAGCCTTTGCCCATCACACGCACGACGTTGTCGTTCAAACTCAACTCAAACAGGCGCAAGCCGATGAGTTCAGACACGCGCAAACCAGTGGCGTACAGCAGCTCCAACATCGCGCGGTCACGCATCCCGAGTGCGGTGTTGGTATCAGGCGCATCGAGCAGATTTGTCACCTGTTTTTCTACCAGCGTTTTGGGGAATCGTTGAATCGCTTTTGGTTTTTCAATGTTGCGCAACGGGTCGGCTTGTATTCGCCCCTGATCCAGCAACCAACGATAGAGCCGTTTCAGGCTCGCCATCAAGCGCCGTTGGCTAGTGGTTTTAATACTACCCTCACGGGCATGTAAATGCGCCAGATAATCGTTAATCGTCGCTTCACTGGCTGTACTCAATGTCGTGCCGCGCGCGACTAGCCAGAGGGCGAATAATTGAAGATCGCTTTTATAGCCAGCCAGCGTGTTTTTTGCCAGGCCATCCGCCAACCACAGCGCATCGATGAATTCGTCGATCAGGCGGACATCAATATCATTCATGCCGCTCATGCTGCAATAGCCATCGCTTCACATCGAGCAAAAATCCGCCCCGCTGCCGCGCAAAGCCGCCCAAACCATGATTTACCGCAATGACACGATGGCACGGCACCACAAGGGGATATGGGTTGGCGCCACAGGCATTGCCTACCGCGCGCGGCCCACTACCGATTTGCGTGGCCAGCACACCATAACTCTGTGTATTCCCTGACGGAATCGCTGTAATCGCTGTCCATACACGCCGCTGAAAAGGCGTACCCGCAGACGCCAGGGGCAAACCAAACACAAAAGCAGGATCTACAAACCAGGCATTAATCTGGCTCACCACCTCTTTGGCCAACAACGACTCGGGTGCCTGTGCAGCGCAGGGCAAAAGATAGTCGATGGCAGTCACCTCCTCGTTATTGCAACGAATACCCAAGGCAAACAGTGGCCTGTTTTTATTTGATGTGATCGATGGTGCAGGCACAATCGCGGCAAAGGGCGCAACGAAGGGAGCAAGCTGCGGCGCGCCTTCCCGCCCGGCGATTGTTGCAGTACGACATACTGTCATGGTGCTACCGCTAAGCCCAACAGCGCGGCTTTCAAGACGCGATCAGCTGGTCGGTCGCCCAGCCAGACGGTCATGAGGGCCTGATAAAAATCTTCCCCCACAATATCCTCACCACATCTTTTGCCATTGATGGTTAAACGCAGCACACCGTCTTTTTCATCTTTTCCCTTGGGCAACCAGTCAAAATCCGCCTCATCACCCGAGTGCACGGTGCCCAGCATCAACAAGGCCGCCTTGAAGGCATCTAACCGAGGTCTTAGAAGCGCCATCGCTTCTGTGTCATGGTTCTTCTCGATGCCTTTGCCTAAGGATTGCGCCAAGCGTTCAGCGGGTGATTCCATCAACACAACCACACGTAAACGCTTGGCCCCTGGCATCTGATAAGCGTCACTTGCCTCAGTTTGTTTTTTTGGCAAATACAAACCAATGGCATACGCATTAAGAAACAAAACACCCCGCACGCCAGCGCCATTGAGCACCGTATCACCAGCGCCGACTTTTGCCGTTTCATCAAACTTGACGCCGGCCACTGTCACTACAGCCAAGGCCGGCGTAGCGGACATCAGTGCAGAAACAGCAAAAAATATCCGGATCGCAGAAAACACTTTGTTCAATTTTCTCATGCTGGCCTCATCCTTAGCCTTCTCTAAAGGCGATGAATAACTAACGCCTAAAACAAAAGCATACATGATTGCATACTGGATAGCGCTAGGCCGATTTTCAGAATACAAACATCCCACGCATAAACAGACTCGTGTACAGTGCATCGAAATCATTGGACCAAAACAGCAGAAAATACCTTAGGCAAAAATGGCAGTACCGCCATACAAGGCGGTTTTTTATTACACGGAGGAAGTGAAATTGACTGGTATCACTAAATATTTTTCAGGCGTGCTCGGGTTTTTTGTTTTAGGTTTTTCAGCTCATGCGGCAGCACAAGAAGTCGCCTTGCGGCATGCGTTGGATGGCAAAGCGCAAGATGCGCTGGCAACGCTGGTTTTACGTTTTAACGATAGTGTCAAAGGCCATGGCCGGGTCGTTTTGCAAGACGCGCGCAGTCTCGACAACAAACGCCCCCTGCCGCTACTCGCTTTGCTGAATGCGGATGACAGCGTGAATTTTTTCAATGCGCACCCGACATTTATGCCATTGCATAAACTGATGCGCGACTCTGGTCAGCCACTCAATCCCGACATTTTCTACCCACAAATGCTGGATGCGGTTGCCGATAACACAGGCCAGCCGCAAGCATTGCCCATGGGGATGTCGCTCCCCGTCTTGTTGATCAATCGCAAGCAAGTCCCCAGCGCAGCAAAAACCGTTGATCTGGCACCGCGTACTTGGCATGACGTACAAAACCTCGCCGGCACACTGTCAGACAATGGTATTAAATGCCCGTTGACCAGTAGTCGTTTCGCTTGGGTGCATCTTGAAAATATCGCATCCCAGCACGGCGAACCGATGGATATTCGTACCGGCCGCAGCGAAAAAGTGAAGGCGAATAACCTCATGAACGTCAAACATCTGGCGCTGCTGGCCAGCTGGGAAAAGAGCCGTTACTTTATGTACTTCGGGCCGGACGCTGAGGCCAACCAACGCTTCTTGCAAGGCGAATGCGCCATGATTACCGGCGAATCCTCGTTGTATGTCGCTGCGCAAGCGGCCGGCATGGATGTCAGCATTGCCCCGCTGCCCTTTTACGAAGACGCCTATGGCGCCCAACGCGACAAGGTATTGCCTGATGGCGCGGCATTGTGGGTGCTCCCTGGTCAGCCCAAGGCAGCCAATGCGCTTGCTGCGCGCTTTGTAAGTTATCTGTTGCAACCAGATGTGCAAAAGGAGTGGGTGCGCGCCAGCGGCTCATTGCCCATGACGCCGGAAGCGCTCAATGCGCTGCGTGAATCAGGGATGCCCGCCGCCCTCGCAGATGCAGCCGAGCAGCGGCTTGCCACCTCACGCGGTGATAGCACCCGCACACGCCCTGGCGCATTGCGTGACCACTTGCACCTCGCGCTCAATGAGCAAATTGCGCTGGTCTGGAGCACGCCACTCTCTGCCAAACAAGCGCTGGATACCGCCACGCTTCGTGCCAATTCGCCTGTCGCCAAGTCATCGACAAAAAAGACCGTGGCAACCAAGTCCGCCAAGCGGCACAAATAGTCTTGTCAGCAACTTTACAGCCCATCGTTTACCCCCGCATCATCGCTCATCGCGGCGGCGGTGCATTAGCACCGGAAAATACCCTGGCCGGGCTACATATTGCAGCGCGCATGGGCTGCCGGGGCGTGGAGTTTGATGTCGCGCTGACCGCCGATGGCGTGCCCATACTGATGCACGACGAAACGCTGGAGCGCACCACCAACGGCACAGGGTTCGTCGCCAATAAAACGGCGGCAGAAATCGCCCGCCTCGACGCGGGCGGCAAATATCATCATGCATTCGCCGTCGAGCCAGCGCCGACTTTTCAAGCCGCATTGCAAACCTGCGCCGAGCTCGGCCTGTGGGCAAACATAGAAATCAAACCCACGCTCGGCACCGAAGCCGAGACGGGGCGCGTCGTTTCAACCGTCGTTTCAACATATGTTGCGGCGATGATGGCAAACAGTAAGCCAGGCACACTCTTGCTATCGTCATTTTCTACGCTGGCGTTACAACAAGCAATGCACATTGCCCCGGGCATACCGCGTGCGTTGCTGACCGAGTCACCTCCCACCGACTGGCGCGAACAACTTCGTGCTTGCGGCGCATCAGCCTTGCATACAGCGGCGGCAGGCATTACCGCAGAGCTCATCGCACCGTTTTGTAATGGCCGAATTCCGCTTGCCTGTTATACCGTAAATGACCGTACCGTCGCAGCGGCCCTGTTCGCCGCAGGCGTAAGCGCAATATTCACTGATCGCATTGATCTTTGGACGCCGCAAGAAATGCAAGGCCTTGTACCACTCTGCCCCTAACAAAAACTTACAAAATATTTCATTCGCGCAACACTAATCGGTGTTCTTCGGTGCTCCAATAAGAGCCATGCAATGAGGTATTGCGAAATGCCTTGATGAGTGGAGGAGCCAAATGAAATCGCTAAAATTTTTATCGATACTATCGATACTTGCAGCACTGAGTTTTGCGTCAAGTGGCAGTGCCTGGGCAGATCGAGGTGCTGGTCATGGTGGCTATGAGGGACATAGCCGGTATCGTAGCCATATTGGCATCACGATTGATCCATGGTTCCCTTGGTATTACCCACCCGCTTACTATTACCCGCCCGCCTACTACCCAAGAACCGTGGTGATACAGTCGGCGCCGTCTGTTTATATTGAACAGCCTGATCCTGAAACCAGCCTCGAAGCACAGACCAGCTACTGGTATTACTGCGAAAAATCCAGAACCTACTATCCGTATGTGAAGGAATGTCCTGCCGGTTGGCAGCGAGTGACACCCCAGCCACCGCCACCGCACTGAAAAGCCAAGGAGAAACTGATATGGATGCACGTACAAGTCTCACTGCCTTCTGCGGCATGGCTTTGCTAGCAGCCTGCACCTCACTTCCAACGGGGCCTAGCACTATGGCCTTGCCGGGGAGCAGAAAAAGTTTCGAGCAATTCAGGCAAGATGATGTCGATTGCCGCAACTATGCCTTGGCACAAGTTGGCGGAACAAGCCCGAATCAGGCAGCCACCGATGCCGGCGTGAAAAGTGCCGTAGTGGGTGCTGCCGTAGGTGCTGTGGCCGGTGCGGCAATCGGCGGCCACCAGGGTGCGGGCGTAGGTGCTGGTGCGGGTGTGCTCATGGGTAGCGTGGCAGGCGCCGATGCGGCGCAAAGATCGGCCTATGGCACGCAACAGCAATACGATAATTCCTATACCCAATGCATGTATGCAAAAGGAGAACGCGTAGCTGTGCCTGCGGAATTCGTCGGCAAAAACGCGCAGTCACGCGAATCGACAAACCCGCAACCATCGGTGCCACCCCCACCGCCTGGATATTACCCGCCCCGATGAACAGCCTGTGATGTCCAGTGCCATTAACAAACAGGATCGTTTAATTATCAATCCGGTTTTCTCCCCTCCAGTCTGCAAAGGACTGGTTTAACCCGATACCTCGGTATCGGGTTTTTTTATGCAAAAAGTCGACACCTTACGCGTACTTCCTGCGGAAAGCACTGGTGGGACGACGCGCAGGAATTTTTTGGAAGTCGAATGGCCGAATTAAATATAAAGCCAACTCATATTTGCTTACATTTTTGTTGTTATCTACCAGCGTGTTGCTGCGTTAATTGACTCATGGGCTTATCCCATACATATCTTTTAAGGAGCAAAAAATGAAACGCACAGCAAGCCTCATCGTTACCGCCCTTACCCTGTCTTTTGCCTTGCCTGCACTGGCGCAAACCAATACGCCCAACATTGATCATCGGCAGCAAAATCAGCAGCAGCGTATTGATCAAGGGATTCAGTCAGGAGCACTCACCAATCGGGAAGCCAATCACCTTGAAAAGGCACAAGAGCGTATTCAGGGCATGAAAGACAAAGCCAAGAGCGATGGCAGCGTGACGTCGCAGGAACGTAAGCGTCTGCAGCAAGCCGAGAACGTGCAAAGTCGACACATTTATAACCAGAAGCATGATCGGCAACATGACTTCAATCACGATGGCATGAGAGATCATTCGCCGCATCATTTGCATCATCGTTAAGCAAACGCTGCCATTGACAAAAGCCCGCCATATGGCGGGCTTTTTTTTGCCGTGCTCGCGTAAAATCAACGTTTTGCATCACTGTCCATATCATCCCTATCGCCATGACATCCGCCGAAATCCGCCAGAAATTTCTCGATTTCTTTGCCTCCAAAGGGCATCAAATCGTCGCCTCCAGCTCGCTAGTGCCGCATGAAGACCCAACCCTGCTATTCACCAACGCAGGCATGAACCAGTTCAAGGATGTTTTTCTCGGCTTCGACAAGCGCCCCTACCACCGCGCCACTACCTCGCAAAAATGCGTGCGCGCGGGCGGCAAGCATAACG
>JAYTIQ010000100.1:0-12141 GCA_043731705.1 Rugosibacter sp. | reverse complement strand
AGCCGCCTGCCAGCCACAGATGCTGGCGCGTGCGCGTTCGGCTATCGAATCAGTTACCGACGCTAAAGGCCGTGTCGGCCAATGCTCTGGCGAGGCAGCAGGCATCGGGGACTACAGCACTATCTTTGGATCGTCCTTGTAGGCCCAGGCGCCAGCGGTGGCGGTTGATCTCATTCAAGACGACGGCAAGGCACAATATGGTTACTATGCGCCGCGTCGCAGCTTAATCAATCGCGCGCCAAACTGAATGCAAGGGTCTTCAATCCAGCGTTTAGTGAGTCCCGCAACCCAATACGTGGCCAGCACAGCAACACCAAAATGCACCAACGCTTTGATGTTTGGAAAGCTCGTCAATAAACCGCTGCCATGATTGAAGCTGTAATCAATGATGTTCATGAAAAGAAAGTGCACGACATACATCGAGAATGATCGTCGGCCAATTTCGCCCAGCCATGTACCCTTGAGCTTCATTCTTGCCGCCAGCGCGGCAAGAGCAACAAACGCACCTGCATAAGCCGCCAGTGCAAAAAAGCGGGCGTTGTGAATTGGTTGCTCCCAAATGCCATACTCAAGCGCACTGAAAAGAAAAATCGCCAGACACAGAAATACAGAACTCTGCCAAGGTAGTACATTGGGGCAATCCGAAAATATCGCCGAACGATATATTTCATCAGCCAACGAGATTTACCGTAGTTGTTCTCCAGCGACATACAAAGCGTCATCGCGGAGGCGACGAAGAACAACTGCACACCATAACCACCGAAACCAAATATGGTTTTGAGCAAAGACTCGGGGCCTGAAAAAAGGGTCGTCATTGATATTGAGCGTCGCTTTCAGACCAGAGAATTGCCGCAGGATAAACTTGATGGTGGCGCAAAGCATGGATTGATTATGTTTGTGTGCACAGAAGCACACGCTGATCTGTGCAAGTAACGAGCAGTCAGTGCAAGGATGTCATTTACTCTGACGACTAGATATTTCCGGCATCAAATTCAGTCGCAACTATTACAAATAAGGGGATTCAATTGGCGCGCATAAAAACAATTGATACAACGCGTGGCATGTTGATGCTGTACATTGTCTTCATTATCCATGGGCTCTTTTGGCTACATCTGCTTCCACAATCCATCAGCGCTTTATTGCTGTTTGAGATGCCCGCAATCTTCATCGTTTCCGGCTACTCGTATTATTTGTATGAACAGTCAAAAAGTGGCCAGGCGATGCAGCAACTGGATATAAAAATCTATGGCTTGTTTCTCGCCGCACGAAGTACCCGAATCCTTTTACCTTACATGGTGTATGCGATTTTTTGCATTCTTTATGTATATGCCATGTCATTTATCGGCGACGGTGTGACAGTCTCATTGCTCGATTTAACCCGCGCCTGGTTAAACCCGGTGAAAGCCGGTCAGGGTTTTTCTACTGGCATGCTCAATTGGCATTTGTGGTTTATTCCTGTGTTTTTGATTGTCACTGCGGCCATGCCCATCATGGCAAAGTTTCGCCCGCTCAAGAACCCTCACTTATTGATCCTGGTGCTCGGGATCGCGCTTTTTGAGGCTCTTCTCTCTGAGGTGCACCTCCCTGCCACAAATATTGAGAACCTGATCAAACAATCTGCGTTTTATTTTATTTTCTCGTTATTTGGCTATTATCTTGCGCACTCAAAAGAGTATTTCCGCCGAGTCAATTTCTTGACGATTGTATTCGTTTCACTAGCGCTGCTTGTCAGCATGGTCATTGCTGGCAATGACATTCATATGCTGGATATGCAGGTCAATAAATTCCCACCGAACGAATTATTTTTCCTGTTCTCATGCCTCTGGATCTCTTTATTCTTGTTCATCGAATTCAACAAGCCGCGGGTTGTTGCATGGTTTGAAAAGTTTGGTGATGCCCCCTGGCTGAAGCCTTTCATCACCTCGGGATACTCAATTTATCTCTGGCAAGGCGCTGGCTATACCATCGCCACCTTAGCCGGAAAGCAGCTCGACATACCTATCCTTGCCGTTTGGCTCTTGGCACTGGTAATGTCTGTTGCCCTGGGGCTGCTTGCCTCGCCTGCCGAGCGTGTAAAAATTCGTTTTAAATAAAACACGGGCGTGGGCGTTCACTCGTCTTTCAGGCATAGGCGAACTGCATATAATCACCCTCACTTTCCCCTTCTTGATCCGGCTGCATTATGACCTCAGACACCCACCGATCCGTGCCATTATTCGTTGATCTCGATGGCACGCTCATCAAGACGGACCTGCTGGCGGAAAGCGCGCTGGCGCTGGTCAAGCAGGCACCATGGATGATCTTTGTCATGGGTATCTGGCTGTTGCGTGGCAAGGCCCATCTGAAAGCCCGCATCGCCGAGCGCGTCAGCCTGGAGAGCGACACACTGCCGCTACAAAATGAGTTCGTTGCCTACCTGCGAACACAGCACGCATCAGGACGCGCCATTCACCTCGCCACGGCCTCGGACGCCTGTCTTGCGCAACCCGTAGCGGATCGTCTCGGCATCTTTCAGAGCGTGCTGTGCAGTGACGGCAAGAGTAATTTGCGCAGCGAAGTCAAGTTGGCTGCGATATTGAAAATCACTGACGGCTCCCCCTTCGATTATGCGGGCAACGCCAGGGCCGACTTCCCGATCTGGTCCATGGCGCGCCAGGCCCTCGTCGTGAATCCCGGTTCAGGCGTGACACGCGGCGCACGACAACGCACAGAAGTCAGCCAGATTTTTGATGACAGACCCCCGCTGTGGCGTATCTGGTTAAAGCAAACGCGCCTGCACCAGTGGATGAAAAACCTGCTGATTGGTGTGCCTTTGCTGACTTCCCACGCGTTCAACACCAGCAACCTGGTGGCCGTTGCGCTGGCATTTATTGCCTTTGGCCTTGTCGCCTCAGCGACCTACATGCTTAACGATTTGTTTGACCTGGCCAGCGACCGCAGGCATCCCCGCAAGTGTCGGCGGCCCTTCGCTGCGGGTAATCTGGGCATCGTGCCGGGCTGTATTGGCATGGTCCTGTTGCTGCTCGGCGGCCTGCTGCTTGCCGCCAGCCTCTCGCTATGGTTTTTGCTGGCCCTGTTGAGTTACCTTGCCCTCACCCTGTCGTATTCACTCTACTGCAAGACCTATGTGCTGATTGACGTGCTCTTACTCGCTCTGCTTTATACGGTACGCATCATTGCTGGCGCGATTGTCATCAACGTCGATATCTCTTCATGGCTGCTGGCCTTCTCGATGTTCACCTTCCTCAGCCTGGCATTGGTCAAACGCGGGGCAGAACTGGTCACCATGGAAAAACTGGAACGCGAGGGCGCCAAAGGCCGGGATTATCAGCTTAGCGATGCTCAAGCCATTAGCAGCATGGGCATTTCGGCTGGATACCTCGCCGTACTAGTGCTGGCGCTGTATGTAGACAGCCCGGCCGTGAGCGGCCATTACAGCCACCCACGCCTGCTGTGGTTGCTTTGCCCGCTGATGCTGTACTGGACTTCCCGATTGTGGATCAAGACCTCGCGCGGCGAAATGCACGACGACCCACTGGTATTCAGCCTGCGTGATCGCGGCAGCTGGATCGTCTTTGTTGCCATGGCCATCGTGACACTCATCGCTATCTAAGGTTGTTATCGCGACAACTCAAATATCAACCGTCTATGAAAGCGAACCTCTCGATGGACTTGCTCACATCTCACCTCACTTATCCAACCCAGTCAACAAAGACGACGCCAGCGTGGATTGGGTGGCTCGCTGCCTTCCTGGTTACTTCACTCGCACTGGTGCTGCGATGCAGGGCACTTGGCGTTGATGGCCTGTGGCAAGACGAAGTGTTCGGTGCTTCCTTTGCCAACCTGAATCCCCTGGAAGTGATCGTCGCCGTTCTCCGTTTCGACATTCACCCTCCCTTCTACTACTTGCAGTTGAAGCTGTGGAGCTTGCCTTCAGTTACGGATGGATGGCTTCTCGCAAATTCGGTAGCTTGGAGCATGGGAACTCTATTGGCGGCTACCTATGGTGTATATCGCCTTGCCGGGCCTGCCACCGCGCTATTGGCGGCAACTCTGCTCGCTGTCTCGGGTAGCGAAATCTACTACGCCACAGAGCTGCGCATGTACGCGATGATTTCCTGTTTAACCGTGATTGGCTGGATCCGAGCCGAACGATGGATCGACAGCCCCGAACCAAGAAACGCAGTTTGGTTAGTGGTTGTGCTGGGCGTCCTTGCCGGTACGCACAGTTCCGCCTTTGTTCCCGTTTCATCCGTCCTGCTCTACGCATTACTGGGCCGCTGGAGTCGCTTTGGCTTCAAGGGGCTCATTCGCTCCTGGGGCGTTATCTTAAGCGTAGGCATCCTGCTTGCCCCTTGGTTAGTCAATGCCAGCATGCGTTCGGTTTCGCATACCGGCACCCCAACCTTCGGGGCTGTCGTCAAGACGCTTTCGGGTTGGGTTCTTGGCTATGGCACCCTGGAAATTCCAAGCACCCTTCGCTTGGTGATGGCCTTGGCCATTATGGCGTTCGTCGCAGTTGCGCTCATCGCTGGGAACCGGACAACCCGGCATACTCTGTTGTCTTTTGTGGTCTGGCCAGTTCTGATACTGGCGATCGTGTCCTTGGTCGTTCGCCCGGTGTGGATTGACCGCGCGGTTGCCTTTTGTGCGCCCTTTCTCGCGCTGTCCGCAGCCCTGCTATGGCACTCTCTATACTCGAGAAATCAAGGCATGTCGCGGCAGCATCCCATGATCTTGATCGGCCTCATCGGTATCTTCTGCGCCGCATTAGTGGCCGTTGCCTGGGGCCAAGCCGGGCTACCGCGCAAGATGCAGTACCGGGAAGCAGCTCAGTTCATCGCCCAAGCCAACACTGAACGGCTCCCGATTTACGTGCCAATCAATGTCGCGTTTTGGGGCATGGCCAGATATCTTCAAGGCCCAAGTTGGGGGAGTGTTCTTGAGATTCAGGATCCCCTAAAAGCCGACGGTTCAGAAACTTGGACACGGATTTATGCCCGTCTCGGAACCACGTGGCTCACACGCCTGGGGCTGGTGCCGCAGACCCGTGAGCTTGCCACCCAAAGCGGCACAATGTGGATAGGCTTTAGCCCACTACCTGCTACGGTTACATCTGCCGGCTTCTGGGAGGTTGGCAACAACGATTTGCTGAAAGATGGCGCTGGGTGTGCCTCGGCCACGCGGAAAGAAATCCGGCAGTTCCGCGGGGTGGTCGTGCTTCGTTGCGGTGTAGCCGCGAAGTGAGGCAAGTCGCAACTATTGCCGTCAACTGCTGCGCCGTAAATATTTCACAGCAAGGGCAAATACAGCGGCTGCCTTCGGATCGTTTATATGGATCCAGACACCAGCGGTCGTTGCCGATCTTTCTGTGCGACGACATTCACCCTGTACACTCAGTCTGAAAAATTTTCTGACCGTAACTAATCAATAGCGACAAACATTTCCGGCATTGCGTTAGCTAATCCAGCGCCTAAAGCGCCAAAAAACGCTGAGTACACTGCGTGCACGCAAACCACTCCAGCCGTCGACACACCAAAACCCGAGAGAAAAATGGTGTGTTTCGTTCGCGAAATCGCGCTTGGCCTGGGTATCGCCTTCACCGCGATCAAATACTTGAATACCCTCGGCAGCGGCTGCTGCAAAAAGATGCTTAAATAAAATTCGCCCCGGCGAATAGCTCGAATACTTTGAGTTGTACACCGGAAACCAGACGTGCAGCATGTCGTGACAACGTAACCCGAAGTGCACGGCGATGATTTCTTCGCCGCAGCGCAGGGTTGATAAAACCCCTTGGCAGTTTTCTTCTTGTGATTGCAAAAGACGGTTAAGCAAAGCCACTTTCAGGCCGTCAAATAAAGGGGCTTGCGCCTTGCCTGTGCGGGTGTATTGCGCTTTTTTCGATTCAATCAGCCAGGCCATGTCACGGGCTGGATTTTGCGAGACCCACTCGAATGTTATGGGGCCGATTTCAGTGATTAGTTTCTTTTCGCGACGATCGGTGTCATAGACCAGTTTTTTGTCGGATTTGCGTAAATTCACCCAGTAATCGCTGATGGGTTGGTCAAGCGATGTGCTAAGCCACGTGCGCAGCCCCGCTCGCGACTCTTCGCCCGTCAAACCAAACCGCGCCTGTGTTTCATCCAGATGTGAAAACAATACCGCGTTTACTCTTCCCTGCGTGGCTGCTAAAAGTTTTTCGACTGTGATATGTACACCGTCTGCTGCGACCAAACCAAAATAATCGGTCATCACATCACCCACCGGCTCAAAAATCCCCACTTTTCCCCGCGAGCCAGCAATGCGTTGCAATGGCAAGAATCCGCATGGGGTGTGAACGTCGTAGAGCACCAGGACAACCACATCACCGCCCGTTTCAGCGACGGTGTGGGCATAGCGGTAGCTCATGAAGGCCCGCCGCAAATCATCCGCCAGCAGCAATTGGTCCCAAACAGCGACCTCTGCTGCCGTGAGTTCATCAATGCGCCGGATGTGAAGATTTTTACCGAGGATGAATGGCGTCATTGTTCTATCGTGCGAAAAAACAGGAACGTCGCCAATTTTTCTGCAGCGATGCCTTTTTCATCACACGTCCATTCATTTTCCGGGATATGAATGCGCCCGAGCGGGGCCCGTGTTGATCTAGCACTTGAGGTGCCCACCAGCGTCGGCTCACTGGAATAACACACGTGAAATCCTGCGGCTTGCGCTTGTTGAAGCGTAGCTTGGTCATACGCGCCATGCGGGAAAGACATGACTGTATCTTCGCCGCCAATGACTTGCAGCTGCGCTCGACTGGTGGCCAGATCATCGCTGGCGCGTGGATGGTGTGAAAGCGGTGCATGGCTATGGCCGTGGCCGGCAATGGTGATCCACGGGCGCAGCAATTCAAGATCGGCAAGGTTAAGCATTTGCCGTGCGCCTGGCGGGCGTGACACCAGTGGTTGCAAAATCGCCTGGCGTTGTGATTCATCCATCGCCGCCAGGCTTGCTGTCACATAGCGCAGGCGAAACGCGCGGTCTTCTGCGGTTGAGTGCCGTCTCACCAGCGCCGAGTTTTTATCTGGGTCAAGCGCTAACTCCCTCACCTTCTCAATCGCTGACTCAATGCGATTTAACCCATCCTCTTGCGCGGTAAGTTCGACCAGAACATCTTGCCACCAGTCGTTGGCTTGCAGATCAACCACTTCAGTGGCCAAAAATAACACGGCAGGCAAGGTGCGTTTTTTGAGTTCGGGCAAGGCATAGGCTAGCGTGTCGCGCCAGCCGTCATCAAAGGTGATCAGCCCGGCGCGTTGGGGCAAGCGCTGCTGGCCGTTCAGGTGGGCGGTCACCTCGGCTTGCGAAACGAGGTGGTAATGCTGTTGAATAAAATCGAGGCACTGCCTAAAGCTTTCTACAGTAAACGTGAATTCTTTTTCAGCATTTTGATACTCGACAGACTGTTTGGGCAGCACGCGATGAAACATGAACACGGTGAGCGTGTGGCGGTTGCGCAGGCGATGCATCAGGCCCAGCACCCCCGTGCGATACAACAGCTTGCGCAAAATGGTTTTTGCTGCGGACATCAGCCAAGCTCTTTGAGATGATCAGGTTTGGAATAGAAATTGCGGATAAGTTGCAGCGCCATTTTCGGGCGCGAGGGACCCCAGGGGGTAAATCGCGGAATTTGATAGGCTGAGGTTTGGTGGTTCGCCACCCCCCATTGCGTGGTGACGGCATAACGATACCCTGCCTGCTTGACCATTTGAATATGCTGCGATGAAAAGTCGACGCCTGGATGTCCGTTGGGATAAGCAAACGAGGTGACTGGCCGTTTGATGATGCCTTCGAGTACTTCACGTGTCTGGCCAATTTCTTCTCGCGCGCGGTCGGCATCACACAAGCCGAGAATGGGGTGCTCTAGCGTATGCGCGCCAATCTCGAAGCCGCGGTTACTGATGGCGACCAAATCAGCCACACTCATCGCGGGAACATTTGCAGCGGTCACACCGGCTTGTGTTTCAAGTTGTTCCAGAAAGTCATCCCGTAAAACAGGGGGCAGATATTTAAAATGGAATTCCAGCTGCTTTAAAGCTGCGGCCTTGTCTTTGGTCGTTTGAACAGACACCGGGGGCAAGCGGATAGCTGTGGTATCCAGCACCGATGAGGCGCAATGGCGCACGATCTGGGCCAGCCGTTCGTTCCACATGGGGCGGCCAAAAAACTGGCCGGTAGTAATGAAGAATGTCGCGGGCAAGGATTTTTCTTCCAGCACCCGCGCTGCGCCGTGGCGCCATTCGGGATAGCCATCATCGAATGTCAGCGCTGCGCTCAGTGGTGGCAGTGTGTTGGCTTGCAGATGCTGAACGGCATCACCCAGTGGCAAAACACAAAAAGCTTCCTTGATGAAATCAAGCAAGCGGGAAAACTGTGCCTCGCCGAGGTCTCCGGAAAGCAGTGAATCAGCGCAAGGGGGCACTTTATGAAACAGAAACACGGAAAGCTTGCCCCGTGCAACCACCTGTAGCGCTTCACGCATCAGGTTCATGGGGATGCCCCCGCAGCCAGGGCAATGGGGGCAATCGTCGGCTCACCCATCGGCTCACCCTTAAGCTCACCCGCCTGAATCTCTCTGCGCGCTCTTTGCTCACTCAAACTGCGCTGAACCTCTTGTTTCAGAATTTCCATCAGCACCACTGCCATGTAAATAAACTCGGTATAGGCAATGCTCACGGTCAGCCCTCCCACCAGAAACGCAAAAATGGTGGCGGCCAAGCTCCGCGAAAGATCAATCGCCCACTCAAGCTCAGGGCCGCCTTGGCGCGCTAACCGGCTAATCTGGACGCCATTTTTCAATGCATTAAACAACAACCCGATAAAGATGAAAAAACCGAGGAATCCCATATCGCCAAGCACTTCAAAATAAATACTATGTGCCGCACGAAAAACCTGGGATTCAAACCCAACATCTACAAACCCCAAAAGCCCTTTTTGCCCTCGGAAACGATCCCAAACAGGTTGCGTTGCAACGGCATGGAATCCGCCGCCTACGATTGGATTATGTAAGGCAATGGCACTACTCACCTGCCATGCCTCTACCCGGGTCAGAAATGAACTTTCCTGATCTGCTTCCTGAATGGTTTCCATGCGATCAGTCCATTCCGCAGGCGCAATTGCAACGACAAAAATAATCCCCGCAATGAAGACAGTCAGCGCAGGAAGCCTTTTTCTACTGGTCAGTACCAGCCATAGCCCCACTGCTGCCATAGCAACAAATCCGCCCCGCGAGCGGGTACCAATCACTGCGGCAATAGTGATAATTGCTATTGCCAAGGCCGCCAGCCTGAGCCAACGGATTTTTGAGTAACTCGACATATAGAGCAAAGGCGGCACTGCCATCACCAGCATGACTGCAAAGTGATTGTTGTCGCCAAATTTCACAAACCCCCTGACCAGATGCGACCCGCCACTGGAGAAGAATTTCAGGCCATCAATGAGTCCATGGAACCCCATGCCCAGGCACATCACCAGCACAAAGGCATGGATTCGATAACGTTTGACAATCACCAGCGGCATCAACAAGGCAAATACCAGTTCCTTCCAGAAGCGGTCATATAAATCCCAGTTGAGCTGGTTGCCATCGTAAGCAAACACGGCAGACAGGCTCCCCTGCAAAAAAAACAGGATTAACAGCACGACCGTGGCATTTGCAGTCAGGGTTCCGCGCTCGGTATCCTTTTTGAGTAAAACCATCAGCAAGGTAATCAAGGCAAATATGAAGTTCAACTTGACTGGCGCCATGAAACCAAAAAGATAATTGTCGATGGCAATCAGCCCTGTCCAGCCCCAGATCAAATAGGCGACAAACGCATTGCGAAATGCCAATGGCACCAGAACGAGAAACCCCGCAAGAAACATCAAGTCACGCACGCGGTGCCCCTTGGTCAACAAAGGTTTTCTTTTCTTTGCGCACTCGCGTGACTGAATAGGCAAATAATCCCATGTCTTCCGGATTGTTGCTACGCGAAACCCGCAGCACACCCAGACACAAAAAAATCAGGCTGATTACATCCAGCGTCAGCAACAAAGCTTCCATGGTTACACCTCAAAAAAGCACACCACGCAATCCAGACGTGGCATGGCAATTACCTTTTGACTATGCGGGTAAATAACTGCATTGCATTATCGGCCCATTTTTGCCAACTGTTTTGTTCGGCATAGTGCCGTATTACGTTTTCATCATAAGTTGTTTGTGCTGCGGCTTGCATAGCCGCAGCGAAAGCAGTTGCCGTGCGCGGCTCAACAACGCTGCCATAGGCGGGTTGATTGATCGCATCCCTGGCTGAGCTGACATTGGACGTGAGCACCGGACGACCACAGGCCATGGCTTCGAAATACACCGTGGCCCAGCCTTCGGAACTGCTCGACAGCAACAGCCAATCGGCCGCACCCATCCAGAGGGCTACTTCATCATGCCGTCGCTGGCCGGTCAGGATCACATCATTTTGTAATCCAAGTGCGCTCACTTCGTTTTCAAGTCGTTGCCGATTGGGACCATCGCCCACCAGCACGATGAGCGGAACAGGTTTGCCCTGCCGACGCAGTTCAACTACCGCATGCAGAATCAGCGATTGGTCTTTGCGGTCAATCAGAAAGCCGACATACACCCCTATTTTGCGATCCAGCGGTAAACCCAACTGGGCACGGCATTCGCTTTGCGCACGCACAGAAAATTTTGCGGGGTCAACGCCGTTAGTTAAAAAGACTGCCTTTTCAGGGGGGCAACCGAGCTCGATACTACGGCGCATCAAATCTGAGCTGACCGAGATAACTTGATCAGCATGACGTAATGTCCATCGCGTCATGGCACCTGCCACGGGGATCTCGGGATATTGGCGTAAGTCCGACCCATGACAGGTCACTACCACGGGTGCATCGATACTGCGCCCTAACTGCACAGCTGCATAACCATCGGGAAAAACAAAATGGCCATCAATCACATCGGGCCGCCAATTGTCATAGTTTGATTCAAGATCGCGGCGCGCGCTACGCGCCATGGTGACGCCCTGCAACCAGGTGGCTGTACCCGGCACCGAGGCATAACGCGGATAGGTGACGCGGATATTTTCTTCTACCGTGCCTTGGCGTTCAACACGAGTCCATTTCTTCCAGTCTTCTTTTCCAGGCAACCACACAGGGTAATAGGGTGTGGGCACCATCACGCGGACATCGGCATGAACAGCCAACGCCTTGGCGCGCTCTATACAGAAAGTGCCAAATGCCGGAAACGCGCGGCTGGGAAAGAGCCGGGTCAGCATGAGTATCTTCAAGCGCTTCACTGTCGTCTTTACCTTCAAACAGAATTAACAGGTTGTGTCTGATGCTGAGATGCCTCGCCAAACAAGGCAGCGTAACGCGCCAGCACATCATCCAGCCCGTAGCGCCGGATGATGGATGCTCTGGCAGCCAGATGATCGCTCTCAACACGCAAGCCATACTGTTTCAGTAGCTCGGCTGCCAGTACTGATGTGTCTTCTGATGGAATCAAGCTGCCATATCGACCATCTGCCAGCAGCGCGGCATTGCCGCCCACTTGCGTGGCGATGATCGGTAGCGCAGTCGCCATGGCTTCTTGCAGCGTGCATGAGGTTGCTTCCGACAAGGATGGCAACACAAAACAATCCATCGCGCGCAGCAATTCAGGAATATCGGTGCGCACGCCGGCTAACCACACCTTGTCCGCGATATTTGCCTCAGTAATACGCTGTGCGATTACTTCATGCAACGGGCCTTCACCGACCATCACTAGACGCATGCCTGCCGTGCCAGGCGCGTTCGATTGTACTAACTGAATAAATGCTTGCACCAGCAAAAGCGGATTTTTAACTGGCGCCTGACGACCAATAGTGCCGATGACCCAATGCTCACCGCGCCGAAAAGGAAACCCGACCGGTGGCATATCGTCGTCTCGTCGAGGACGAAAGCGCTCGGTATCCACGCCATTCGGGATGAAATGCAGATGTTCAGGCGCAACGCCTATGCTGTGCTGCAAATAGTCTTTTTGCGGCTCGGCCACTGCAATGAATTCATGCACGAAGGGTTTATACAGCCGACGCAACAAGCGGTAGCGCGAATTTTGGCCACCCAGCTCGCCCACAT
>JAYTIQ010000099.1:0-6738 GCA_043731705.1 Rugosibacter sp. | reverse complement strand
CTTGGAAATTCTGAAGAGGATAACTGGCACTGGCACATGTATGACACTGTCAAAGGCTCTGACTGGCTGGGCGATCAGGATGCGATTGAATTCATGTGTCGTCAGGCTAATCAGGCGGTGGTAGAACTGGAGCACTACGGAATGCCGTTTGATCGGGTCGATAATGGCAAAATTTATCAGCGTCCGTTTGGCGGGCACATGTCCAACTTTGGCGAAAAGCCGGTGCGCCGATCATGTGCTGCGGCAGACCGTACGGGGCACGCGATGCTACATGCTCTGTATCAGCGGAATATCAAAGTCAATACGCAGTTTTTTGTCGAGTGGCAGGCGCTGGATCTGATTCGCGATGCGGATGGCGAAGTGTTGGGTGTTGTGGCCATGGATATGGAAACTAGCGAAGTAGTGGCCTTCCATGCCAAGGCAACTATTTTTGCTACAGGTGGCGCGGGTCGTGTTTATTACTCATCCACGAATGCTTTTATTAATACCGGCGATGGTTTGGGCATGGCGGCCCGGGCTGGTATTCCGCTAGAAGATATGGAGTTCTGGCAATTTCATCCTACGGGCGTTGCCGGTGCAGGTGTGCTGATCACCGAAGGGGTGCGCGGCGAAGGTGGCATCTTGCGCAATGCCGATGGTGAGCGGTTTATGGAGCGCTACGCACCGAATGCTAAAGATCTGGCATCGCGCGACGTGGTTTCCCGCTCAATGCTGACTGAAATCAATGAGGGCAGGGGTGCCGGACCCTATAAGGATTATGTGTACCTCGATTTAACTCATCTTGATCCAGCAGTCATTCTCAAACGCTTGCCGAGTATTCATGAAATTGGCATTCAGTTTGCCGGCGTAGATTGCCTGAAAGAATATATTCCTGTTGTGCCCACGTGTCATTATCAGATGGGCGGTATTCCGACAAACCGCTTTGGTCAGGTTGTTGTGACAAAAGGCGATGATCTATCGTCTCCCGTGCCGGGCTTTTATGCTGCCGGTGAATGTGCTTGTGCCTCGGTGCATGGCGCGAACCGATTAGGAACCAATTCATTGCTCGATCTGCTGGTTTTCGGGAAGTCTTCTGGTGAAGCCGCTGTTGCGTCGATTCGAGAAAATGTCAAAACGCATAAACCATTGCCAGTCGATGTGATCGAAAAGTCACTCGCTCGTCTGGATAGGTTGAACACACAAAAAGAAGGGGCCAATGTGCATGAAACGCGGGTGTTAATGCAGCGGACAATGCAAAAGCATGCAGGGGTATTCCGTTTTAGTCAGTTGCTCAAAGAGGGCGTCGATAAAATTCTTGAAGTGGCTGAGGCGGTTGCACGCACGGAAATCCAGGATAAATCCAAGGTGTTCAACACAGCACGTATTGAAGCCCTCGAATTGGATAACCTGATTGAAGTGGCCAAGGCTACGATGATTTCGGCAGAAGCCCGCAAAGAGTCGCGCGGTGCTCATGTGCGTGACGATGCCCACGATACGCCTGAAACACCTGATGGGCGCGATGATAAAAACTGGTTGAAACATACCCTTTGGCATCGCGATGGGAATCGCCTTGATTACAAACCGGTACAAATGAAACCGCTTTCAGTCGATAGTATCGAACTGAAAAAGCGTACCTACTAAGAAGGATCCAAGAATGACAACGTCTCTCACCATGCGGACTTACCAGTTCAAAATCTATCGCTACGATCCGGATAAAGACGCTAAACCCTATATGCAGGATATTTCCGTCGTGTGTGATCCGATGGATAAAAAGCTGCTTGATGCGATGGTCAAACTAAAAGCCAAGGATGATTCATTGTCCTTTCGCCGTTCCTGCCGCGAAGGCGTTTGCGGATCGGACGCCATGAATATCAATGGCAAAAATGGCTTGGCCTGCTTGACTGATCTGGCAGCTTTTCCTGAAGGTAAGCCTATCGTGCTACGCCCATTGCCAGGCTTGCCCGTAATACGCGATTTGATCGTCGATATGACGCAGTTCTTTAAGCAATATCTTTCGATCAAGCCTTATCTTGTCAATGATGATCCATTACCCGAGCGTGAGCGGTTACAGTCGCCTGAAGACAGAGAAGAGCTTAACGGTCTTTACGAATGCATTATGTGCGCGTGCTGCACAACGGCATGCCCTTCGTTCTGGTGGAATCCAGACAAATTTGTTGGCCCGGCAGGTTTGCTTGCCGCTTATCGTTTCATCGCCGATACCCGAGATCAGGCGACAAATGAGCGGCTGGATAATCTCGAAGACCCTTATCGTTTGTTCAGGTGTCATACGATCATGAACTGCGTGGATGTTTGCCCTAAAGGGTTGAACCCAACCAAAGCGATCGGCAAGATCAAGGAAATGATGGTTCAGCGAGCCGTCTGATTCATTCATCATGCCTGAAGATCGTCATGTTCGCTTGGGAAGGCTGCGCTGGCAATGTCGGCGAGCCTTGTTGGAACTGGATTTGCTGTTCGAGAGATTTTGGCGGCGGTATGGCGACACAATTGATCTACAAGATGAAGCAGCACTGGGGCAGCTGTTAGCGCTGGACGATTATGACTTGTGGGCGTTGGTAAGCGGGACTCAAAAAAGCGATGATCCGCAATTAATCCAGATGATTGAGCGCATACGCAACGAATTCGTACCGCTTGCTCATGAATGAGTGAGTAACAATTTTTATTTCAACGCTAGCACATAGGGGAACCGAGCATGAGCACAAACCGCACCGCAAATTTTTCTGTCGATAGCAAGAACGTTGAATTTCCAGTGATGTCTGGGACACATGGCAATGATGTCATCGACATTCGGACGCTGGGAGCCAAAACAGGCTTGTTTACTTATGACCCCGGTTTTCTTTCCACCGCAAGTTGCCAATCGAAAGTAACTTATATTGACGGTGATAAAGGCGAGTTGCTTTACCGGGGTTATCCAATCGAGCAATTAGCCGGCGAGTGTAATTTTCTTGAGGTGGCTTATCTGCTGAAAAATGGTGAATTGCCAAATTTGGAGCAGAAAACAAAATTTGAAGGAACCATCAAGAATCACACGATGGTGCACGAACAGTTGGTCAAGTTTTATCAAGGCTTTCGGCGTGATGCTCATCCGATGGCCGTCATGGTTGGTGTGGTCGGTGCCTTGTCGGCTTTCTATCATGATGCACATGATTTTTCTGATGCAGAGCATCGCAGTATTTCGTTTAACCGGCTAGTTGCCAAGATGCCAACGATCGTTGCCATGACTTACAAATACAGTATCGGTCAGCCATTCATGCACCCGCGCAATGATCTCGACTACACATCCAACTTCATGCAAATGATGTTCGGCACACCGGCCGAGGAATACAAACCTAACCCGGTGTTAGTGCGCGCGCTGGATGTTATTTTTACCCTGCATGCTGATCACGAACAAAATGCCTCTACCTCAACCGTGCGCTTGGCTGGCTCGTCGGGAGCGAATCCGTTTGCCTGTATTTCTGCCGGGATTGCTTGTCTTTGGGGCCCTGCACACGGGGGTGCCAATGAAGCTTGCCTGCAAATGCTGGAAGAAATTGGTGATGTTTCTCGTGTCGGTGAATACATCAAACGTGCCAAAGATAAGTCGGATGGCTTTAAGCTGATGGGCTTTGGTCATCGTGTCTATAAGAACTTTGATCCACGTGCCAAGCTCATGAGTAAGGTATGTGCTGATGTGCTGAGCGAATTGGGGCTGGAGAACGATCGCTTGTTCAAGCTGGCTAAAGAACTGGAAAGAATTGCGCTGGAAGACGACTATTTCATTGAAAAGAAACTTTATCCAAATGTTGATTTTTACTCAGGTATTGTGCAAAAAGCGCTGGGTATACCCACGTCCATGTTCACTTGTATTTTTGCTTTGGCGCGAACCGTTGGCTGGATGACGCAATGGGAAGAAATGATCACTGATCCTGAGTACAAAATCGGTCGTCCACGTCAGCTTTACACTGGTGCGGCGCGTCGTGATGTTGTTCAGCTCGGCAAGCGTTGATCTGTTTGATTAAACAATAGCCAAAAATTTTACATAGCCCAACGAATGAAAAAGGTGATGCCATGATGAAGCATATGCTGTCCAACTCTTACTTATTTGGCGCCAATACGCCTTATATCGAAGAGTTGTATGACGCTTACCTTGCTAACCCTGCGTCAGTTGACCCTACATGGCGAGACTACTTCGATAAGCTGTCCATTTTGCCAGGTGCTGGAAACTATACCGGGCCGGATGTGGCGCATTATCCAGTGATTGCTTCGTTTGCCCAGCGCGCTAAAGAAGGCACGCTGCATTCACCAGCACGCACAATTGCAACGGATGACAAGCAAGTCAAGGTGTTGCAGCTGATCAATGCCTATCGCTTTCTGGGAAATCGATGGGCACAAATTGATCCGTTAAAACGAAGTGAACGCCCAGTCATTGCTGAGTTAGAACCTTCGCATTACGGCTTTACCGAGGCTGATTTAGGACAAAGCTTTCAAACCGGTTCATTCGCTGCTTTGCCAGACACTGCGACTCTGCGTGAAATTCTTGAGGCGCTACGCGAGACCTACTGCGGTACCATCGGCTCTGAGTACATGTATATGGCAGATATCCAGCAAAAACGCTGGATACAGGCCAAACTAGAACCGATTCGTGCGACGCCTTCGCATACCACAGAAGAAAAGAAGCGATTTCTTGAACGGGTAACGGCAGCCGAGACGCTTGAGCGTTATTTGCATACCCGCTATGTGGGACAAAAACGCTTTTCGCTCGAAGGTGGTGAATCGACCATTTTGGCGATGGATGAGTTGATCCGTGTGGGCGGTAGCCACGGTATTCAAGAAATTGTAATCGGCATGGCGCATCGTGGCCGCTTGAATGTACTGGTGAATACCTTAGGTAAGTCGCCAAAAATGCTGTTTGATGAGTTTGAGGGCAAGAAAGCGTCTGATCTTTCAGCCGGTGATGTTAAATACCATATGGGTTTTTCGTCAGATCTTGCGACGCCGGGTGGCCCAGTTCACCTCACGCTTGCTTTTAATCCTTCTCACCTTGAAATTGTGAATCCAGTGGTTGAAGGTTCGGTGTATGCCCGCCAGCGTCATCGTGGCGATAAAACAGGATCACAAGTATTAGCGGTGCTGCTTCACGGCGATGCCGCTGTGGCAGGCCAAGGCGTGAATCAGGAAATTTTGAATTTTTCTGCCACGCGCGGTTATGGTACGGGCGGCACCGTGCATATTGTGATCAATAACCAGATTGGGTTTACCACATCGGATATCCGTGATTATCGCTCCTCGCTGTATTGCACCGATATTTTCAAAATGATCGAGGCACCCATTTTCCATGTCAACGGCGACGACCCAGAGGCTGTTGCCTTCGTCACCAAACTGGCTATGGAATACCGGCAAGAATTCAAGCGCGATGTCGTGATTGATCTGGTGTGTTTCCGCAAACTTGGCCACAACGAACAAGATGAACCCATGGTCACGCAACCGCTGATGTATAAAAAAATCAGCCAGCACCCAGGGACGCGCCAGCTGTACGCGGACAAACTCATAGCGCAAGGCATCTGCGCTGCTGGTGAGCCTGAGCAAGTGATTGCAGATTACCGTGCAGCCCTTGACCGGGGTGAGCTGCTTTACAACCCGGTGTTGGAAAATTACGCACACAAGTTTTTAATTGACTGGACGCCATTTATCGGTCAGCCCTATACGGATAAATGTAATACCACTGTGCCGATAGCTGATTTGAAGAGCCTGGCCAAACAAATCTCGACTATCCCCGATAACTTCACGCTGCATTCACGCGTGCAAAAAATTATGGATGATCGCCGCGCGATGAGTGAAGGCAAGCTGCCGCTGGATTGGGGGATGGCTGAAAACCTGGCCTATGCGACGCTACTGGTGCAGGGTTTTGGTGTGCGCGTGTCTGGTGAAGATACCGGGCGCGGTACTTTTTTCCATCGGCATGCCGTTTTGCACGACCAGAATCGTGAAAAATGGGACGATGGCAACTATATGCCATTGCAAAATTTGGGCGATAAACAAGCGCCGTTTGTGGTGATTGATTCGGTGCTATCAGAAGAAGGCGTCATGGCGTTTGATTACGGTTACTCAACTGCAGCGCCTAATGAGCTGGTTGTCTGGGAGGGACAATTTGGCGACTTTGCCAATGGCGCGCAAGTTGTCATTGATCAATTTATATCCTCTGGCGAGGCCAAGTGGGGGCGCTTGTCCGCGCTTACCCTGATGTTGCCTCACGGCTATGAAGGACAAGGTCCGGAACACTCTTCTGCACGGATCGAACGCTTCATGAGTTTGTCAGCGGAAAACAATTGGCAGGTCTGCATTCCCACCACGCCAGCACAGATTTTCCATTTGCTTCGCCGGCAGATGTTACGCAAGCTACGGAAACCATTAATCATCATCACACCCAAATCGCTGCTGCGACATAAGGATGCCGTGTCTTCCCTAAGTGAGCTTTCCAAAGGAAAGTTCCAGACAGTGATTGGCGAACTTGATGAGTTGGACGCTAAAAAAGTGACGCGTGTTGTCATGTGTTCGGGCAAAATTTATTATGAGTTGATGGCGCATCGTCGCGAGCAGAAAATTACGAATACCGCGATTATTCGGCTGGAGCAGCCTTACCCATTTCCGGAAGCCGAGCTTGATGCTGAGTTGGCGAAGTGGCCAAAGGCCAAGGAGGTCGTGTGGTGCCAGGAAGAGCCGCGCAATCAAGGCTGCTGGTACTGGTTGGCTTCACGTCAGCAT
>JAYTIQ010000098.1:0-7647 GCA_043731705.1 Rugosibacter sp. | reverse complement strand
GAAGCCAACAAAATAGTGGATGAGGTTCTGGTTAAATTCCCTCGTGAAGCGGATGCGTGGCATTTCAAGGGCGACCTTCAGCGTGCTGCACAAAAGTTTCCTGACGCATTAACGGCATACCAGAAAGCGCTTGAAATCAAGCCACGCACGACATCCATACATGCAAATATCATCATGTTGCAACTGCAGGATCGCAAACTCGATCTGGCGGCCAAGCAGCTGGCAGCACTGCAAAAAGTAGCTCCGAAACAACCTATAACAGTGTATCTGGACGCCTTGGTTGCCTTTAGCAAAAAGGATCTTGCCGCCGCACGCAGTGCCGTGGAAAATCTGTTAAAAATACAACCGGATAATCCACAGGGGTTACAACTTGCTGGTGCGATTGCTTACCAGAATCGATCAGATATTCAAACACAATACTATCTCGGCAAGGCATTGCAAAAAGCGCCGAGTCTTGAATTCAGCCGCCGCATGCTTGTGAAATCCTATCAGCGTAGCGGGCAGCCAGCTAAAGCTTTGGAAACATTGCAGCCCGTATTGCAAGGAGCAGCCATACCCCCCGAATGGCTCACTTTGGCCGGCGAAGTGTATATGCAGAATGGAGATGCCGAACGAGCGGCAGAATTTTTCAGCAAGGCCGCACAACATGACCCAAAAGATAATCAGGCCAAGACCGCGCTGGCGCTGTCAAAAATGCGTCTGGGGCACACCGAACAAGCATTTGCCGATCTAGAACTGATTGCCGCGAGTGATTCGGGTATTTCGGCAGATATGGCGCTCATTGCCTCGGCCATGCGCCAGAAAGATTTTGACAAGGCACTTTTATCCATTGCCCACCTGGAAACAAAACAACCAAACTCTCCACTCGTACATGACCTGCGTGGCCAAGCACTTCTCGGCAAAAAAGATATTGAGGCGGCAAGGAAAAGCTTTGAAAAAGCACTGGTAATTGATGCCACTTATTTACCGTCCGTTACCAATCTTGTCGCGATTGACTTGTCAGAAAAGAAACTCGATCAGGCACGGGGGCGTTATGAAACCGTGCTAAAAAAAGATCCCAAAAATGTTCCCGCCATGCTTTCGTTAGCTCAGTTGAAAGCGCGTACCGGCGCAAGCCTGGATGATGTTGCCAGCCTCCTTAAAAAAGCAATTGCAGCGGACCCCAGTAACCCCACCCCACGCTTTGCATTGATTAGCCTATTGCTCGGGTCCAAAGATAAAGATAAAGCACGCGCCGCGACCGAAGAAGCGTTGGCTGCTTTTCCGGAAAATCCTGAAATACTCGAAGTGGCCGGGCAGGTATACCAGGCTTCAGGGGATACCAATCAGGCCTTGGCAACGTATAACAAGCTCACCAACCTGCTGCCTAACAACCCGCAGCCTTATCTGCGGATCGCCGAAATTCATCTGGCTGCCAAAAACAAACAGGCAGCAAGTGACAGCCTGGCTAAAGGACTGAGCAAGCAACCAGACTCACTCCCCCTGCAACGTGCCCAGATCATGCTGAATGTAGCGGATGGGCGCTTTAGCGATGCGTTAAACACGGCACGGGCCATCCAGAAAGCGCAACCTAAAGTATCTGCCGGTTACGTGCTGGAAGGTGATGTCCAGCTAGCTCAAAAAGCCTGGAAAGAAGCCGCTACAGCCTACCGCGCTGGCCTGAAAGCAGCGCCGATCACTGATCTGGCAGAACGTCTGTATCTTGCCTTGCTGCAAAGCGGCCAAACAGCAGAAGCTGCCAGCTCGGCCGAGACGTGGATCAAGGCACATCCGAATGATCAGGGTTTCCGTCTATTTGTGGCCGACATGGCAAACAAGCGTAAAGACTACGCAACTGCGGTGACGCATTACCGTGCCATGCTAGTGGTCGCACCCAAAAACCCAGTCATACTAAACAATCTGGCTTGGTCGCTAGGGCAAATGAACGACCCTAAAGCCACCGCCTATGCTGAAGAGGCCAACAAACTTGCACCCAATCAACCTGCAATCATGGAAACCCTGGGCACACTATACGTCGCCCAGGGAAAGGTTATCCCGGGGATGGAACTTCTCGCAAAAGCGGTGGCGCTTGCGCCACAAAATCCTGACTTTCGCTTAAGCTACGCCAAAGCACTGATCAAGGCAGGCAAGAAAACCGAGGCCAAGCAAGCGTTGGATACGCTGGCCAAATTGGGCGACAAATTTCCAGCGCATGCTGAAGTTGTCGAACTGAGTAAAGGTTTGTAAACCTCGACAATGAACGCAGAAAACCCCTCTGCCAGAGCCAGTTTTCGGCATTTAATCACTACTTTGGTGGCGGGTTTTCTACTATTCGCCGTATCACCAGCGCCGACTTTTGCAGCGCAAGAAAAAACTGCTGAAACATGGCGCGTCTTACGCGAAGAAGCACTTGCCTTTGAGCATGGCGAAGGCGTGCCAAGAAATCCAGAAAAAGCCGTGGCCCTTTACTGCCAAGGCGCCAAGGCGGGTGATCCAGAAGCACGTTACAGCCTTGGCTGGATGTACATGAATGGTCGAGGCGTACCGCGCAATGACGGCTTGGCCGCCTATTTTTTCAAGCTGGCCGCAGACCAAGGCCACGAACCATCCCAGAAAATGTTGCCGTTTGTTGGCAAACCCGTCACTGAAACACCTGAATGCCTAAGCGAAAAAATTGCTTTCAGTAACCTGAATAATGAAACTGAGTGGGTTTTTACCAACGAAAAACAGCGACGCCTAGCCGCACTCATTAGTCGTCTTGCGCCTGAATACGGCGTCTCACCGCAATTTGCCTATGCGGTCGCGCGCACGGAATCCAATTTAAACCCTAACGCCCTGTCACCAAAAAATGCACAAGGGCTCATGCAACTCATCCCTGACACCTCTGCCCGATTCAACGTTAAAAAACCTTTTGATCCTGAACAAAATGTACGTGGTGGCTTGTCTTATCTGCGCTGGCTTTTGGCTTATTTCAAGGGCGATGTTGCCCTTGTCGCGGCAGCTTACAACGCTGGTGAAGGCGCAGTTAACCGCTACCTTGGCATTCCACCCTATGCGGAAACCCGTAGTTATGTGCAGCGGATTCTCGCCGTATTTCCGCAACGTGAACATCCCTTTAACCCTGCTGTCACCGAACCCTCGCCGAGCCTGTCAAAAATCACGCATCGCATGGCACACGCCAAACCATGACTCGCCAAGGCGGGTCTCCAAACATGACAAATCACCTGCGCGCACTTGGCATCACCTTAACCCTGGGGTTGACAGCACTTCCCGCGCAAGCAGATTTGCCGGAGACCATAGCCACCATCAAACCTTCTATTGTTGTCGTGGGAACCTTTAGTCAATTACGCAGCCCGTCGTTCCTCATGCGCGGCACCGGGTTTGCGCTTGGCAACGGCTCAGTCATTGCGACCAATGCGCATGTCATTCCACCAGCACTCAATACCGCGCAACAGGAAACACTGGCAGTATTGATCAAGCAAGGCGATGAACTTCATCGACGTAACGCCACTTTGCTAGCAACCGACGCCGACCATGATCTGGCACTGTTACGAATCTCAGGCCCATCGCTCCCTGCGCTAAAAATAAAGCCTGCGGCTGATGTGCGTGAAGGGCAAGCAGTGGCTTTTATCGGCTTTCCTATTGGCGGTTCGCTAGGGTTTTCACCAGTAACACACCACGGTATCATTTCCTCGATTACGCCGATCGCACTGCCTGCAGGAAATTCTGCCCAGCTAAAGGAAAAACCAATTCGCCGTTTGCGTAGCGGCGCGTTTTCCATCTATCAACTAGATGCCACGGCTTACCCCGGCAACAGTGGCGGTCCGCTATTCGACGTGGATACTGGCGAGGTAGTGGGTATTCTCAACATGGTATTCATCAAGGGGACCAAAGAATCCGCACTTGAAAAACCATCGGGGATCAGCTATGCCATTCCGGCCAGCTTTTTACAGGAGTTGATAGCCCACACACCACAATAAATGTCATCTACCAAAAAAGTCACGATCATGGATCGTTACCTGAAGCAGGCTAGACAGCGAGCTTAAATCGGCACTTTCTCTTTTGGCTTGAATCCCGCAAAGGCCTTGTGCCATAAATGTCGAACCAGCAAATGCGCAGGCAACCGCAAGGCAAGCTCGCGCATGAACAACAGCTGATCTGCCACCCCTTGCGTGCGCGGACGCGTTTGTGGATGGCGAGTAGTGGCAGCACTGGTCAAAAGCCATAACAACAGGCTGTGACCGGCCAGTGCATCTGGCGGCAAAGGCGTGTGAAAAATGCGATGGCACAACGAAAAAGCACAACGGGCAATCTGACCCAAACCAACCGCCTCGGCACGCGCCAACACCCGGTAGGAAAAATTCGGTGTCGTGGTTTCAAAATGCCGCATCAGCAGGTCAATATCCCACAAGTCACGCAACCCACGATCAAATTCTGAATTCAACAGCAGGTGGCTTGCGGCATGCAAAACCATATCCTCATCCTTCAAGCGGTACCAGTTGCCCGAGCCGGGGAGCGCAACAGCCTCTTCGATCATGCGCGGCGAATCAATCCGGATGCGACAAGTTGGCATAGCCAGAGAATGATGCAAATCTATCGTTGTCCCCCGCTGCAAATGTGTCATCGGCGGTATTTCATGCGACCACTCGCGGTAATACCGCTGGTCGTAATCATCCTGTTTTCCTGAAGCCCAACCTCCCAGCATCAAGGCTGCCTCAGCCTGCGGCAGAAAGGATGGCGCAACCAACAGATCAATATCAGAAAATATCCGCCCTCGGGCAGCAGGCAGGCCAGCCGCACAATATGCAGCACCTTTGAGCAATACAGCGGGAGTTCCAACATCCGCCAGCGCACTACTCAGAAATTTCAACTCACGTTGGACATCATTCGCCAGGTTATCGCTCTGTCGCATGGCAGCAAGCACATGAGACTTCACCCGAGGCGGCGCATGAGATGACAATAGCGCCGGGTAATCCTGATCCAGTATTTTAGCGACACGTGCCATCACGCCACATGCCCGCGCTTCCGCCAGAAATAAACCCCAGCCTTCCGCATCCAGATCGGCAACACTTCCATGGTCAGCCAGAAAGTTGAGTAACGGTGATTGACTAGGCATGCTAGACATAAATATTAGGCATCATCGTCAGCCAGCAAGTCATCAAGCGCATCAACTGCATCATCCAGCGACGAATATTCGAGCTCCCAGGCGGGTGCAGACTGCGCCAAATCAGCCAGCCGTGAAAACCCTAGCGAGCCCAGCACAGGATAGTTAAATGATTGGTCAATCAAGCGCATGGCCGCCTGCCCCGCGCCCACGGGCTGCACACGCAATGGCGCACCTGCTGTCCATTTAGGGAAAATAATCAACGATGGCGGTGCCATTTCAATAGCACGATCAACAGAGGCATCCGGCACCCGCAGATGAGCAATTGTTCCTTTCTGAGTGTCGTGCGCCAATGGGCCAAACTGCGCCTCGGGATACCGCCTGCGCACCAGATCAATCGACTGGTTCTTCAAGCTGATGGGGCGAGGAAAAGGAATCAGTCGTAATTGTGGTGCAGCTCCGTCAATCAAGGCCAGCTCATCCGAAAAAATTCGCCAGCCACGCATGGCTAATTCAGCGGTCAACGTGCTCTTGCCACTGCCTGAAGCGGCCGACAGCATGACGCCTTTGCCATGTTTCTCAACGACAGCCGAATGAAGAATAAGGTATTGATGAACCGAGCTGCCTATCGTCCAGTTCAATCCCCACTCGAATAACGCATGTGCATGATCAACCACCATAGG
Source organism: Rugosibacter sp. (assembly GCA_043731705.1). GTDB lineage: Bacteria > Pseudomonadota > Gammaproteobacteria > Burkholderiales > Rhodocyclaceae > Rugosibacter. The sequence continues at coordinate 1,881 of JAYTIQ010000098.1, read as the reverse complement.
CAAAAAAGGTGCTTGACCAGACAGAGAAAATACGACATTCCGCCGGAACCACTGTCGCAACAACGATGCGGGGTGAATGGCTAGGTCAAAGTCGTAGTAACCACCAGAAAGCGATACCGGATAATGGGGATACACTTGGCGTAGTCCCATGCGAAGCGCATCAACATCGCTGTCAATACGTAACGAAAAAGTACCTATATGAAGCCGGAAATTGCCACAACGCAAGCTATGTGCAAAATCGGCATCTGAAACATCTTTCAGCCTCAGCATCGCATAATGAGACCCGCACGCTCCAGCGCATTCAGCATGACCACGCGACTATGGCCATCCATTGGCATATCAGCTTTAAAATCACTCAATTCACACTCTATCACTGCAGGATTTGTCTGCAACAAAGAAACAAAAAAATCCCATACAACTGGGTGAATCAAGTGCGTTGTACGTGCCGTGTTGTCGTAAACCAAAACACCATCCTCGCAAGGACGCACGTCTGGCTTTAGCTCATGACACAGAGAATAAATTGCTTTCAAACAATTTACTTACCAAATACGCAGTCTAATTTAATGCTGTGTCGTAAAAAAATCAGAGCGGCATAGTCGTTAGTAAATATGCAACGATTTGATCTGCATTCCATGTCACCCCTGCCGTTGGCGAATACGAGCCCGCACGGCCATTCCACATGTCAATCAGATCCTGGAGGCTCAAAACCGTTGTCGGTACCCAGCCTATCTTAAAATTAAGATAAGCAGCGACTAAATGCCTGCCTAGCGCTTCATAATTTGAATTACCACCAAGATTCAAAACATCCAGCAAGGTCTTACCCGGGAAGCCGCTACCAAACACTGTGGAGAATAAAACCCCCTCTCCACCTGCAGTCACCCAGTAAGGATGATTTGGGTGGTCTGGTTTAGCGGCATTTTTCCAAAAGCCCGGTGTTCGGCCCAGGCAATCCAGGTGTTCACGGTCCAAACGGCTATGCAACAGCGCAATAGACGCTGCCGCCGATGGTGCAAAACATTGTGCTGCCAAGGCAGAAGAAGATTTAACCGTCATGATCACCGGCACAGCCACTCCAACACCATGGATAAAGCGCCGACGGGCACGCTGCTTGTTTTCTTTGGGCCGGCTCTCGGAACTGGTTGAATGACCTGGTACGTTCATGGTTGACTCCCTATGTAAATCTGACGCTTTACTTTAAATAAAAAACTAATGCGTTGCCGGCTTTGCTCGTTCAGGCAGGCTCTTCTTTCGCCTCATCCCTCAATTGATAGCTTGCAACAAAAACACTTTATCAAAGGTAAATAAGCAATAATTATGCCATAAATACCAACAGGCTAATTCTAAACAATAATTCATAAGTTGGAAAAGATAGAGCGTAAAGAAAACCGACGTTTTTTGTCCAATCTGTTGTCTATTGCGCCCCTTTTCCGCCCACCACAACGCCAACGGTTTCAAAGATCACTACCAGATCCAGCAAGAGCGTGTGGTTTTTAACGTAGTAAAGATCATATTGCAGCTTTTGCACGGCATCTTCAATCGAGGCACCATAGTGAAATCTCACCTGCGCCCAGCCCGTTACACCCGGCTTCACACTATGCCGTATAGCGTAATAAGGAATTTCCTTGGTCAGTTGATCCACAAAAAATGCGCGCTCTGGACGGGGGCCTACCATGCTCATCGAGCCATCAAGCACGCAAAAAAGTTGCGGCAATTCATCGATACGCAATCTGCGGATAATACGCCCGACCTGGGTAGTGCGATCATCATTCTCGACTGCCCAGCGAGGCTTGCCATCACTTTCTGCATCGCGTCGCATGCTACGAAACTTAATCACGGTGAACAATCGCCCATTTAGTCCAACCCGCTCTTGACGGTAAAGCA
>JAYTIQ010000097.1:0-11829 GCA_043731705.1 Rugosibacter sp. | reverse complement strand
AAAGTCACGCCGACCTCCAAAGTAGTGGGCGACATGGCCTTGTTCATGGTGGCGAACGACTTAAGCCCCGCAGATGTGACTGATCCGGCAAGGGAGATCGCCTTCCCCGAGTCGGTCGTCTCGCTCTTCAAGGGCGAGCTGGGACGTCCGCCCGAAGGCTTTCCGACGGCATTGTCCGACAAGATTCTGCAAGGCAAACAGCCGATGACAGAGCGGCCGGGCAAGGGCTTGGCACCGGTTGATCTGGATGCGGAACGCCTCATCGCGGAAAAAACCGTGGGTCGCCAGTTGAACGACCAGGATCTCGCTTCCTGGCTGATGTATCCCAAGGTATTCACCGAATATTGTGCGCATCACAGCAAATACGGGGATGTGAGCCAACTGCCGACGCCGGTATTTTTCAACGGCATGGCAGAGGGGGATGAAGTCTCTGTTTCCATTGATGCGGGCAAAACCCTGGTCATTCGCTTGCAGGGTAGCGCGGACATTACGGATGATGAAGGTGATGCAAAAAAACTCTTTTTCGAACTCAACGGCCAACCGCGTCTGGTGCGCATTGAAAAAGCAGGTGTAGCGCTGGCGCAAACACGGCGCGAGCGCCCCAAGGCGGACGCGAGCAACCCCGCGCATATTGGCGCGCCGATGCCGGGCACGATTGTTACCGTATCCGTCAAACCCGGCCAGAAAGTCAAGCGCGGCGACCCGCTGGTGTCGATTGAAGCGATGAAAATGGAATCCGTCGTGCGCGCTGAACGCGACATGACGATTGCCGACGTGTTCGCCAAAAAGGGCCAGCTGGTAAATCCCAAGGACTTGCTGCTCACCGTGGCGGATTAGCACTTTTCACCTTTCGCTATTGCGCCAAGAAAACAGGCGTATTCAGTCAGCTGAATGTGACTGTTTTCTTATTGGCCCGCCTGATAGCAACGCTTGCAACGAGGTTACAACAACGGCGCTAACCAGCGTTCGGCTTCTTTGACCGGCATGCCGCTGCGCTGCGCCCAGTCTTCCAGCTGGTCGCGGCCGATTTTGCTGACGGCAAAATACTTGGCTTGCGGGTGAGCGAGGTAAAACCCGGCCACGGAAGCGGCAGGCGTCATGGCGAAGTTCTCGGTCAGTTCCATATCCGCATTCGCCTTGGCGTTAAGCAACTGGAACAACGCGGCTTTGGCGGTGTGATCCGGGCAAGCCGGATAGCCCGGCGCGGGGCGTATGCCCTGGTATTTCTCGGCGATCAAGTCGTCCGCCGCCAGCGTTTCATCGGCCGCATAGCCCCAGTATTGCTTGCGAACCTCTGCATGCAGCCATTCGGCAGCGGCTTCGGCCAGACGGTCGGCCAGGGATTTCAACATGATGCTGCGGTAATCGTCGTGCTGCACTTCAAACTCGGCGAGCTTTTTCTCTATGCCGATGCCTGCGCTAACGGCAAATGCACCGGCATAATCGGGTGTGGGTACATTTGTCGCCGTATCACCAGCACCAGCGCTCTGCTTGCTTTGCACTACCTTCGGGTCGCCTGCGGGAACTTTTTGTGGCGACTTTGGCGCAACAAAATCCGCCAGACACTGATGCGGCTTGCTCGCTGGCCGCTCCTGCTGCTGGCGCAAACCGTACCAGGTCATCAAAGGCGTGCTGCGCGACTCATCATTAAAGAACACAATATCGTCACCCACCGAATTCGCCGGAAACAGGCCGAACACGGCGTTCGCGCTGATCCATTTTTCCGCAATCAGTTGTTGCAGCATGGCCTGCGCGTCGCAATACACATTGCGTGCCGCCTCGCCCACAACGGCATCGTCCAGAATCTGCGGGAAGGCACCGGCCAGATCCCAGGTCTGGAAGAACGGACCCCAGTCAATGTACTTCGCCAGCACCGCCAAATCCAGGTCGCGCAGCACCGTCACGCCTATTTTTTTCGGCTTGACCGGCGCATAGTCCAGCTTGGTGCGATTAGCTCGCGCTGCGGTGAGAGACACCAGCGGCACGCCTTTTTTCGCCGCATGCTGGGTGCGCAATTTCTCGTAATCCGCCGCGACACTATCGACAAAGTCCTGACGCATGTCAATCGACAGCAACTGCGTGACCACGCCCACTGCGCGCGAGGCGTCCGGCACATACACCACAGGACCGGCGTAATTGGGCGCAATCTTGATCGCCGTGTGCGCGCGGCTCGTTGTCGCGCCGCCGATCAGCAAAGGCAAAGCGCCCGCGCCACCCTTGCCACCTTCGCTCCCCCAGCCCAGGCGCTGCATTTCGCTGGCGATATTGGCCATTTCTTCCAGCGACGGCGTGATCAACCCGGACAGGCCAATCGCCTGCGCGCCATGCTCTTTCGCGGCCTCAAGAATTTTGCTTACCGGCACCATCACGCCCAGATCGACCACGTCGTAGCCATTGCAACCCAGCACCACGCCGACGATATTCTTGCCAATGTCATGCACATCGCCCTTCACGGTAGCCATGATGATCTTGCCCTTGCTGGTGGAACCCGTGCGCAATTTTTCCGCCTCGATATACGGCAGCAAGTGCGCCACGGCCAGCTTCATCACGCGCGCGGACTTGACCACCTGCGGCAAAAACATCTTGCCCGCGCCGAACAAATCGCCCACCACATTCATGCCCGCCATCAGCGGCCCTTCGATCACCGAGAGCGGCGGCTTGCCTTCACCCATCAGCGTGGCGCGGCATTCTTCGGTATCCGCCACCACGAAATCGGTGATGCCCCTGACCATGGCGTGTTCCAGCCGCTTTCCCACCGGCGCCTCGCGCCAGGCCAGATCGACCACTTGCTCCCTGGCCTGACCTTTGACGCTGCTGGCAAACTCCACCAGCGCTTCACCCGCGCCGGGTTTCTTGTTGAGCACCACGTCTTCGACTTTTTCGCGCAGCACCGGGTCCAGCTCGTCATACACGTCCAACTGGCCGGCATTGACTATGCCCATGGTGAGCCCGGCCTTGATGGCGTGGTACAAAAACACCGTGTGGATCGCCTCGCGCACCGCATCGTTTCCACGGAAGGAAAACGACACGTTGGAGACGCCGCCCGAAGTGCGCGCATGCGGCAGGTTTTCCTTGATCCACCGCACCGCATTGATAAAATCCACCGCATAGTTGTCGTGCTCGGGGATGCCCGTGGCAATGGCAAAAATGTTCGCGTCGAAAATAATGTCTTCGGCCGGAAAGCCGTCGGCGACCAGAACGTCATAAGCGCGTTTGCATATCTGCGTTTTGCGCTCGAAGGTGTCGGCCTGGCCCAGCTCGTCAAACGCCATCACAATCACCGCTGCGCCGTAGCGCCGCGCCAGGCGCGCCTGGGCAAGGAATTTTTCTTCGCCTTCCTTCATCGAAATCGAATTGACCACGCCCTTGCCCTGGATGCATTTCAGGCCCGCTTCGATCACTTCCCATTTCGAGGAGTCGAGCATCAAGGGAACTTTGCAGATGTCAGGTTCGGAGCCAACGAGGTGGAGGAACTTCACCATCGCCGCTTGTGAATCCAGCATGGCTTCGTCCATGTTGATGTCCACAATCTGTGCGCCGTTTTCCACCTGGCTGCGCGCCACGGCCAAGGCATCGTCAAAGCGGCCTTCGAGAATCATGCGCGCAAAGGCTTTGGAGCCGGTGACATTGGTGCGCTCGCCCACATTCACGAACAGGCTGTCGTCATTGATGGTGAAAGGTTCAAGACCCGACAAGTGTAAAAAATTGTCGGCGCTGGCCGCATTTTTCACTATTTGGCGAGGTGGGGTGTTTTGCAATGCCTCTGCAATCGCGCGGATGTGTTTTGGCGTGGTACCGCAACAACCACCGACGATGTTGATCAAACCACCTTCGCCCCATTCGCGCAGCTCATCCGCCAGCATCTCTGGCGACTCATCGTACCCACCAAAGGCATTGGGCAAACCGGCGTTCGGGTGGGCGGAGACAAAGCAATCGCACAGGCGCGAAATCTCGGCCACATACTGGCGCAACTCCTTGGCGCCCAGCGCGCAGTTCAGGCCAAACGACAGCGGCTTGACATGGCGCAGCGAATTCCAGAACGCCTCGGCCGTCTGGCCCGACAGCGTGCGGCCGGAAGCGTCGGTAATCGTGCCGGAAATCATCACCGGCCAGCGGCGGCCTGCCCCGTCAAAAAACTGCTCGATGGCGAACAGCGCGGCCTTGGCGTTCAACGTGTCGAAAATCGTTTCGACCAGCAAAATATCCGCACCGCCTGCCGTCAAGCCACGCGCGGATTCGATGTAATCGGCAACCAGCGCATCGAACGTCACATTGCGCGCACCGGGGTCATTCACATCAGGCGATAAGGACGCCGTGCGCGAAGTGGGCCCTAACACCCCGGCCACAAAGCGGGGTTTATCGGGCGTGGAAAACTTGTCCGCCGCTTCACGCGCCAGGCGCGCTGCGGCCACATTCAATTCAAACGCCAGATCGGCCAGCCCGTATTCCGCTTGCGAAACCCGCGTGGCATTAAAGCTGTTGGTTTCCAGAATATCCGCGCCGGCTTCCAGATAGGCTGTGTGAATGCCGCGAATCACGTCCGGCCGCGTCAGGCACAGCAAATCGTTATTGCCCTTCAAATCTTTACTGTGGGCAAGAAAGCGCTCACCGCGATAATCGGCTTCCTGCAAGCCATGCTGCTGCACCATCGTGCCCATGGCGCCATCAAGGATGAGGATGCGCTGCGCAAGCAAGTCGCACAATTCGGCGCTGCGGTCAGGTTGTGGGCGGTGGCTAGCGGTCACGGGTTTCTCCAATTCATGACCGGGGCGGGAGCGATGCTGAAAGATAAGGATTCGGCGACTCGGCTCACTCGTCACCCCGGAAAAATTTTCAGGGTAGGTGAGCGCCGTTGAAAACAGGCTCCGAGCCTAGGGTGAGCCAATTTAAACATTAGCCCGACCTTGCAGCGCTCCTCGGAAGCAGGGGCGGGATTATATACCGGTAGGGAAAACAACCAAAGTGCTACAAGGGAGGCTCTGGCGGATGTCGTTTCGCGGACACAGGAAGCGGGCGTTCAACGACGACACGCAACTCACTTGAGTAAATCATTCTGAAGATCAATTCACAGTATCCTTGTGGAAATTGTAAAGTGATACCAAAACTCGAAAAACGTTTATGCACAAGCGGATATCAAGAAATGGTTTGCTGCCCAATGCAAGGTGCTCGATGAAGAATTTTCACCCGACCTGTGCTCTAGCACTAGAACTAACCTGGGGCTCAACTTCGCCTCCCTTCCGTCGACAGGCGTAGGGCAGTGGCGCACGGTCACCCTTCGTGAAGTCTGCCTCATTTCGTCCTGCCGCCGTATCGCCAGAGCCGACTTTTCTGCGGATGCAATGTTCTGTGGAATTCTCTCAGCCCTCGCTAACTCTGCTCTCAAGCAGTGCGGCCCTTACCTTAAACTTTAGGACTCAAACGGAAGACGTCGAATGATTCAGAAACTTGAAAAGAGATTCCAGAGTCTTGACCGAGACGTTAATGCGTTGAAATACATTCTCGTTGTCTTTTTTCTCATCTTGATAGCACGGGTAATGTGGTTCTTATTAGAAGACCTGTACGATTACCCTTCGTCTTTGCTTGCTCCAGCCATTTCATTGCTCGCCGCCCTCTTAGTCGCGCAGACAGCGAACCGCCTCATCGTCAACAGCAACATCATCCGTGAAGATGACCGAAGACAGGAAATTGTTCGAACGACCCACCACCTCATAGCAATATCTAAAGACCTTCTAGCTAGAGTCGGATACGTGAAAGCAATTTTTAGCGAAGGTGGCCGTCCCGCGCTTGCGTTCTCCCATATCACAGCAACCATCGAAGATCGATACGAAACGCTAATTGATCGGGATGCATACAAGTTTCTACCCGGTAAATGCGTCGACATCATCACAAACATGTCCGGCGACATTTTTGGCATAAGTCTGCTGGCTGAGGGGGTAAAGCACATCACCCAGCCAATCCGGCATTTGCGCTGAATAATTTACCCAATGCGGACAACCAAGTGCAAGTTGCTGGGTTGGATCAGCTAATGGCAGATTTACAGGAACTGATTGATGAACTCTTCAAGCTGCGTGCCTCGCTTGACACGGATCACTAGATACCATGTATTGAGGAGGCAAAGGCTAGGGGGACTGATTCGATTGAATAAAATACGCAATTTGTACATACAAAAAACATTGACACTGCATCTGTTTGTACATACACTTTGAATGATGAACATCGACTTTGATCCGATCAAGAACGAGAGGAATATTAGAGAGCGCCAGCTCTCGTTCGAGCGAGTGGCAGAAGTCGATTTCAACACTGCGCTGGTGTTCCCCGGCACACGAAAGGCTTATGGCGAAACACGTTACATCACACTGTGCTATCTGGATCGCCGTCTGCATGTTCTGTGTTTCACTGAAACCGGGACGGGCATCCGGGTAATCAGCTTCCGTAAAGCCAATGAGAGAGAGGCAAATAGACATGGCAAACCACAAACCCTTGATTAATGCGAACGACGAAGTGCGCGAGTTAAATGCGACAGATATGGCGAAATTCAAGCCCGCCGCTGAAGTGTTGCCGCTATCGCTGAGAAAGAAACTGGGCGTGCGTGGCGCGCAGAAAACGCCCACCAAAGAGCGCATCACTATCCGGTTATCGCGGGAAGTCGTCAATCAATTTCGTGAAAGCGGCGAAGGCTGGCAAACCCGTGTTGACGCAGCCTTGCAAGATTGGCTCAAGAGCCACTCTCCGATGTAAAACAGCGCCTCATTTTTGCGCAAAGCCTGAGTTTGCACCGCTACGCCGACCCTGCCCCATCCTGCGGTAACCACCGAATAGGTATAAAAATGTCACAAAAAGGTCAAAAAGGGCCGATTAAGTCAGGTCACGCCGTCTCACCAGCACCGACTTTTACGGCCTGACTGTGCCCAAAGCCGTTACCCCTCTGTTGCCCTCTGCCATCCGCACTTTATGCGACTGAAACCAGCTGCGTGCCCGGCAATTTGCCCAGCTTGCGATCAAAGGTCGCCAAAGTCATATTTTGGTCGCGCGCCTGCGTCAGGATCACATAGTCGGAAAAATCCGCCGCGCCGTTGCGGAATTCGCCTAACGCGGCGCGCAAAACATCGGCATGTTGCAACACAAAACTTTGGTTGCCCAACAGGGTTTCCAGCACAGCCGCAAGCTCCGCCCGCGCAAAGCCGTAGGCGCTCTCCAGTACCCAGACAGTTTCGATCTGTACCACCTGTGGCACATAAACCTCGCCAGCGGCGCTTGCCAGCGCGCGCGCTGCTGCACACTGGTCGATAGACTGCGTATCGTCAATCAAAATCCGCACCAGCACATTGGTATCAAGCGCCAGCACGGTTTTTCCGCTTGTCCTTGATGGCTTTATCCATAGCTGACAGGCTGACGGATTTTTTGGCCTTAAGGATGCCGAAAGCAGCCGCCACCCCCTGTGGGTGCGGCTGGATAATCAAGCGTCCGTTTTCCTCAACAAAACCCACCCGATCCCCTGGCTTGATGCCCAGCTTTTCGCGCAATTCGGCAGGTACAGTAACCTGTCCTTTAGTGGTGACGGCGGAACTCAGCATAATCGGCCTCCATGTATTACCAATATAGAAAGTAATACTAGATCATTAGCGCATTACCAGCAAGACGAAGGGTAAATAAAAGCCACGCGCTATTGCTTTGGGCGCACCCAGCACCTAAAGATGGACGAGAGGTACGCTCCAGAGATGACCTCTGCAGTGAAAATAACTCATTGATCCGTTATCTCTTGGAGGCATATTCGCGGCTTGCGCCCCCATACCATCCGTTTATTATGTGGTTATTACGATCTCGCCGTATCACCAACGCCAGCGCTATGCGTCCCTTCGGGAACTTTTTAGAACGAATTTAGTGTTGACATTAAAGCCATGATATGAGAAATTGCTGCATCGCAACATTTCCTAAAGGAGCATGCCATGTTACCCATTGATGAAGTACAAGCCAAAACCCAAGAAGTCATCACCCATACGGTCGAGCTAAACGAAACTGTAATACACGGTGCTGTCAAGGCGACAGAAGAGGTCGGTGTTTTTTATAAAAGGATTATTGAAGGAAAACCAACCGACCACTACCACATCACCAATGCCTTCAAAAAGATACTGACAACCAATATTGCCGCAGCGCAGCAATATTTCAAGTCTTTTCGGGCTTGATGGTGACACACTGTAAAAACTGCTGGCTTGGGCCGCGCTAAAAAGCCGCTCAAGCCAGCATCAACTGTGTTGTTACAACGCTTATCGCAGTAAATTGGCCTAGCCAATCATGCTGTAGCCACCGGATACGGACAGCACCTGTCCCGTCACGTGGCCGGCGGCTTTTGACGACAAAAATACGACCGCATTGGCTACATCCCCTGGGCGCCCGACTTTCTTCAAAGGCAAGGCGTTGGCAACTTTTTCCAGCTGCTCGGGAGTAAACATGCCGGTAGGGTCGGACCACATGCTGGTGCTACCCACATCTTCCGCTTCTTCTGGAATGGTCACGCCAGGGCAAACCACATTGCAGCGGATGCCGTAGCGCCCATTTTCCTTGGCGATGGTTTTCATGAAGCTGTTGATCGCGGCTTTGACGCCACCGTACACCGCTTCTTTCGCTTCCCCCTGGCGGCTGGCATCGGAGCTGATCGAAACAATGGCGCCGGATTGCTGGGGAATCATCAAGCCTAGCGCGGTGTGCGTGCAGTTGAGCACACCCATGTAGTTAATGCGCACGATCTTTTCCCATAGATCAGGCGTGGTTTGCGTGAAAAACATGAGCTTATCCCAGCCGACATTATTCACCAGCACGTCCACCCCGCCAAACTTGCTGACGGCTGCGGCAAACATGGCTTTGACTTGTTCCAGATTCGTCACATCCGTGGGAATTACCTGCACACTTTTTGCGCCCTGCGCGCGCGCCAGCACAGCGACTTTTTCAGCTTGTTGCTGATCAATATCGCCAATGGTGATGTTCGCGCCTTCAAGGGCATAAGCCAGCACAATGCCGCGTCCGATGTTCGATGCGCCGCCGGTAACCACGACTGATTTTCCTGCCAGATCAAGATTCATTATTTTTCCTCGTTAAAAAATTTATGTCATTCAAACCGCAGGTGCAGCAATGACCACGCCCACATTAAGCAACGCTTGTATTTCATGTTCATCATACCCATGCGCCGCTAAAACCTCACGCGTGTGTTGACCAAACGCGGGGGATGCACTGGTGATTTTTCCCGGCGTGCGCGAGAGTTTGATCGGGATGCCCGTGCCTGTGTAGGTATCCGTCGTGATCGCCATTTCGCGGTGCAGCGTGTGCGGGTGTGTCAGCACTTCGGGTATCGAAAGAACCGGCCCGGCGGGTACACCGGCCGCAATCAGATTTTCACAAAGCACATGGCCATCCACATGGCTCAACTCTGCTTCGAGCAATTCGCGCAGCACAGTACGGTTGGCGATGCGGTCGCTGTTGTCTGCAAAGCGGTGATCCGTTGCCAGATCAGGCTTGCCAAGATAGTCGCAAAACTTGCGGAACTGGCCGTTGTTGCCAATGCCAAGAAATACCTCGCAGGTACGGGTCGGATATTTATCGTAAGGCACAATATTCGGGTGTGCATTGCCCGAACGGCGTGGCGGGTTTCCGGATATAAACCAGTTGCTGGCATGTGGATGCAACAACGAGACGGCGGTGTCATACAAAGTGGCGTCAACGAACTGGCCTACGCCCGAACGATTACGCTCGGCCAGCGCCAGCAAAACGCCGATAGTCGCGGACAAGCCCGTCGCCAGGTCGACAATCGGCACGCCAATGCGCGTGGCACCGGATTCCGGCGAACCATTGATGCTCATCAACCCGCTCATGGCTTGCGCGACAGCATCGTATCCGGGCGCACCACCCAGCGGGCCGTCGGCACCAAAGCCGCTGACACGGCAATGGATGAGGCGCGGAAAACGCGCGCGCAGCACCTCTTCGTAGCCCAAGCCCCAGCGCTCCAGCGTGCCGATTTTGAAATTCTCGATAAGCACATCCGCGTCTTCAAGCAAACGCAGAACGATCTCTCGTCCTTCGACACTCGACAAATCGATCACCATGCCCTGCTTGTTGCGATTCACGCCCAGATAATAAGCAGCCAGGCCGGTATCGTTGAATGGCGGCCCCCAGGCACGGGTTTCATCGCCTTGTGGCGGCTCAACTTTGATCACCTGCGCGCCATGATCGGCCAGCGTTTGAGCGCACAATGGCCCGCCCAGCACACGCGATAAATCGATCACCTTGAGGCCACTGAGTGAACCCATGGCACCCGTTACACCCAGCGTATCGGTTACATCGGTTGCACCTGTCGATGCTGGTATGGATGGTGTTAACTCTTTCATGCCAGACCCTCGTCGTAAATAATTCGTAAATAATTATGCGCGCTGATTGAAACGCCGTCCCACCAGGGCAGAAGCGATGTTGATCATTTGTATATCTATCGTGCCGCCCGCGATGCCCCAGCCCCAGCCATCGCGCAGGCGCTGCTCCATCGGAAACTGGGTGGAATAACCATACGCGCCCAAAAGCTGCAGCGCCGTGCCGCACACTTCGCGCACCATCTGGTTGGCAAAACATTTGGCCACGCTGCTCTCCAGCATCGAGGGCAAGGCCTGGCTGGCATTTTGCGCGGCGCGGTAAATCAATAGCCGCGCGGCTTCGACCTTCATGGCCATGTCCGCGAGCTTTAACTGCACCGCCTGAAAATCCACAATCGGCTTGCCGAATTGCTCGCGCTCCTGCACATACCGCAAGGCATCTTCCAGGGCGCCCGCCGCAATGCCCAAACACATGGTGGCGTTACCGCAACGCTCCAGATCAAACGCTTCCATGAGTTTTTTAAAGCCCCCGGCGGGCACGATGACATTGTCTTGCGGCACGCACACGGCGTCGAAAAACATGTCCGCACTGGGCACGCCGCGAAAGCCCAGCAACTGCTCCGGCGCGCCGAACGTCAGCCCCGGCAAGTCTTTCTCCACATACACTGCACCGATGCCAGCCGCGCCGGGCGCGTCTGACATGCGGCAATACACCACATAGCCGCCCGAATGGCCGCTGCCGCTGGACCAGCGCTTTTGCCCGTTGATGACAATTGCATCACCTTCGACGCGTGCGGTGGTTTTAAGATCAGTCAAGGCAGAACCCGCATCCGGCTCGGACATTGCCACGGCCACCACCAGATCGCCCCGGCAAACGGCAGGCAAGACGCGGCGCTTTAAATCTTCGCTGGCGAAATGCTCGATCGCCCGCGCCGGGCCCACGCTACTCTCAAAAATCGGGAAGGCCACGGCAGAGGACACCTTGGCGAATTCTTCAATCACCAGGAGCGCCTCCAGATTGCCCAGCCCCATGCCGCCGTATTCAGGCGCGACGTTAATGCCTAAAAAACCCATCTCGGCATAGCGCCGCAGCCACTCGTGCGGCACGGGCGTTGCCGTGCGTTCGAGCTCCTTCGCCACGGGTTTCATTTGCTCGGTGGCAAACCGTCTGGCAGCGTCTTGCAAAGCCAGCTGTTCTTCAGTTAGGCGAAAATCCATAGGGTCGGCGTCCTGTTAAAGCTGATCTGGGTAGTGGGCAAAAGCGCAGCAAATCTATTGAATTTCGGCGCGGCCGTTATTGAGCACCACCACATCGCGCTCAACCACCCGTGCGCGGAACGACACGATGTTGCCATCCACCCATATCTCGGTACGTATCGTCTCGCCCGGATACACGGGCGAGGTGAAGCGCACATTCATTGCGATCAAGCGCGTAGGATCGTTCTCGCACACGGCGTTAAGCAACGCATAACCGGCG
>JAYTIQ010000096.1:0-16474 GCA_043731705.1 Rugosibacter sp. | reverse complement strand
AGAAATGCCCCGCCTGCTGTCGAGATGTAACTGACCTTGGTGCCAAATTTATTGATTGCCGCAATGGTGTCGCCGCCACCGGCCAGCGAAAAAGCCTTGGAGTCGGCAATCGCATGCGCCAACGTTTTTGTGCCGCCAGAAAACTGCTCAATCTCAAACACGCCGACCGGACCGTTCCAGACGATGGTGCCTGCCTGCGCCACGATTTTGGATAACTCTTGCGCCGCCAACGGGCCAATATCCAGAATCATGTCATCATCCGTCACGTCATCAACGCTTTTCACCGTTGCCACCGCAGTGGCTGAAAACTCCTTGGCACAGACCACTTCCGCAGGCAAGGGCACTTTTACCTTTTGCATCACCCGGCGCGCGGCTTCGACTAAATCCGGCTCGGCGAGCGATTTACCGATCTTCTTGCCTGCCGCCAATAAAAACGTGTTGGCAATGCCACCGCCCACAATCAACTGGTCCACCTTGTCTGCCAGCGATTCCAGCACGGTCAATTTGGTAGACACTTTAGAACCGGCAACAATCGCCACCAGCGGATGCGCGGGTTTAGCCAATGCCAGGGTCAAAGCTTCCAGCTCAGCTGCAAGACAAGGCCCGGCACAAGCCACCGGCGCATATTTTCCCATGCCGTAGGTGGTGGCCTCCGCACGATGCGCCGTGCCAAAAGCGTCATGCACCCAGATGTCGCACAGCTTGGCGAGTTTTTGTGCCAGCGCATCGTCGTTCTTTTTCTCGCCCTTGTTCATTCGGCAATTTTCCAGCAGCACGACATCACCCGGCGCAACACTCACGCTATCCACCCAGTTTTGCACCAGCGGTACCGGGCGACCAAGCAATTCGGCCAGACGCACAGCGATGGGGGCAAGCGAGTCTTCGGCCTTGAATTCGCCTTCTGTCGGGCGGCCAAGGTGGGACGTGACCATCACCGCCGCACCACCTGCCAGCGCATAGCGTATACCCGGCAACGCCGCGCGAATGCGCGTGTCGTCGGTAATCGCGCCATGCTCATCCTGCGGCACATTCAGGTCAGCACGGATGAATACACGTTTGGCCGAAACATTCAGATTCGTCAGTTTTTTGAAGTTCATGCATCAACCTTTACTGTGTATTTCACCGTGTCACCAGCACCGACTTTATTTGCCAATCACGCGCGTCATTTCCAGCACTTTGTTGGAATAGCCCCACTCGTTGTCATACCAGGCGATGATCTTGACGAAGGTGCTGTCCAGCGCAATGCCGGCTTCGGCATCAAATACCGAGGTACAGGTCTCATCGCGGAAGTCGGTGGAAACGACTTTCTCTTCGGTGTAACCCAGCACGCCCTTCATGGCCCCTTCCGAGGCAGCTTTCATGGCAGCGCAGATCTCGGCATAAGTAGCTTCTTTATTCAACTCCACGGTGAGATCAACGACAGAAACATCAGAAGTCGGTACGCGGAACGACATGCCCGTAAGCTTCTTGTTCAATTCAGGAATCACCACGCCAACGGCTTTAGCAGCGCCCGTTGACGAGGGAATAATGTTTTCCAGAATCCCCCGGCCACCGCGCCAATCCTTGTTGGACGGGCCGTCCACGGTTTTCTGCGTAGCGGTGGCGGCATGCACGGTCGTCATCAGGCCGCGCTTGATGCCCCAAGTGTCGTTCAACACCTTGGCTACTGGAGCCAAACAATTGGTAGTGCAGGAAGCGTTGGAAACAATCGCCTGCCCGGCATAGGCTTTGTCATTCACGCCAAACACAAACATTGGCGTATCGTCTTTCGAGGGCGCAGACATGATGACTTTTTTCGCGCCCGCTGCGATGTGCAATGCCGCTGTTTCCTTGGTCAGGAAAAGCCCGGTGGATTCAATCACCACGTCGGCATTGACCTCATTCCATTTGAGTTCGGCAGGGTCTTTGAGCGCAGTCAGGCGGATTTTCTTGCCATTCACGATCAAGGTGCTGCCTTCGACCGAAATCTCGCCCTTGAAGCGGCCGTGCACCGAATCATATTTCAGCATATAGGCCAGATAATCCGGCTCGAGCAGATCATTGATCCCGACGATTTCGATATCGGAAAAATTTTGTACCGCAGCGCGGAACACCATGCGGCCGATGCGGCCAAACCCGTTGATGCCAACCTTGATCGTCATGTAAAACTCCTGAAATAAAAACTAGACAAGACCTTTTACCGTAGCAACCACCCGCTCTACGGTAAAGCCAAACTCCTTGAACAACGCACCCGCAGGTGCCGATTCACCAAAGCGGTCTAAACCGATGACCACACCTTCCAGCCCAACATATTTGTACCAGCCATCAGTCACCCCAGCTTCAATCGCTACGCGTTTGACGCCTTGCGGCAACACGCTGGCACGGTAAGCGACGTCTTGCTGATCGAAACGATTCGTGCACGGCATGGAAACCACGCGCACGGCAATGCCTTCTGTGGCCAGTTGCGCCTGCGCTTTTAGCGCCAGATCAGTCTCTGATCCGGTCGCAATCAACACGGCTTTTAGCGAGCCAGATGCCTCGGACAAGACATAACCACCGCGCCGAATGTTTGCCTGCGTTGCCGCGCTACGTTTAACAAATGGTAAATTCTGTCTTGAAAACGCCAGACAAGTCGGACCGTCTCGCCGCTCTATGGCACAAGCCCAGGCAATGGTGGACTCCACCGTATCGCAAGGGCGCCAGGTTTCCATCTGCGGAATCAAACGCAAGGTCGCCAACTGCTCCACCGGCTGGTGCGTCGGGCCATCTTCGCCCAGCCCGATGGAGTCGTGGGTGAACACAAAAATCGAGCGCTGCTTCATCAGCGCGGCCATGCGCAAGGCATTGCGCGCGTATTCTGAAAACATCAAAAACGTGCCGCCGTAGGGAATAAAGCCGCCATGCAAAGTCAAGCCATTCACAATCGCGGCCATGCCAAACTCGCGCACGCCGTAGTGAATGTAATTGCCGTGACCTGCCCGCGTTACCGCCTTGGAACCTGACCAGTTGGTGAGATTCGACCCCGTCAGATCTGCCGATCCGCCGAGCAGTTCCGGCAACTTGGGCGCAAAGGCTTCGATGCTGTTTTGCGAGGCCTTGCGCGTAGCAATGGTTTCGGCTTTGTCGTTGAGTTTCTCCAGCACAGCCGCCACATGAGCTTCCCAGTCGGCGGGCAAATCACCGGCCATGCGGCGGGTAAATTCGGCCGCTAACTCAGGATGTGCCTTGGCGTAGACATCAAACCCTTGCTGCCATGCGGCCTCAAAGGCTGCGCCATTTTTTTTAGCATCCCATGCCGCGTAAATATCCGCCGGAATTTCAAACGGCGCATGCGGCCAGCCCAAGGCAGCGCGAGCGGCAGCAATTTCCGCATCGCCCAGCGGCGCGCCGTGCACATCATGGCCGCCTTGCTTGTTGGGCGCGCCTTTGCCGATCACCGTTTTGCAGCAGATCAATGTTGGCCGCTGGGTATCCGCCTGGGCATGGCCTATCGCCGCATCAATGGCCACCGGATCATGCCCATCGACACCGCTGATCACCTGCCAGCCGTAAGCCTTAAAACGCTCGGGGATGTTTTCGGTAAACCAGCCCTCGACATGGCCGTCGATGGAAATGCCATTGTCGTCCCAAAACACGATCAACTTGGATAAACCCCACGTGCCCGCCAGCGAGCACACTTCATGCGAGATGCCTTCCATGAGGCAGCCATCGCCCAAAAAAACATACGTGTGGTGATTAACAATCTCGTGGCTGGGGAGATTAAATTCGTTCGCCAACAGCTTTTCAGCGAGTGCCATGCCTACCGCATTGGCCATGCCCTGCCCCAACGGTCCAGTAGTCGTTTCCACTCCGGGCGTGTAACCAAACTCGGGGTGGCCGGGTGTTTTGCTGTGCAACTGGCGAAACTGCTTCAGATCATCCAGCGAGACGTCATACCCCGTGAGGTGCAGCAGGGAATACAGCAACATGGACGCATGCCCGTTGGACAACACAAACCGGTCGCGGCCTGGCCAATGCGGATTCGCCGGATTGTGGCGCAGATGACGTCGCCAAAGAACCTCGGCAATATCCGCCATGCCCATGGGCGCACCCGGATGGCCGGAATTCGCTTTTTGCACGGCATCCATCGCCAGCGCGCGAATCGCATTAGACAAGGGTAAAGCAGAGGCGGATACAGAAGGAGACAAGGCAGTAGACGGCATGATGGTAGTCATCAGAAAAAGACAGGAAGGCAAAGCGCCTTCCTGAAAACTCGCTATTATCGACCAAACTAGGGGCGTAATGCTAGTGGCTAGTGCAGTAAACTGACCACTCTCGACAACTGACCTGCGCAAAATCCGCAAATGCGGGGTTTGCTAGCTATTCTTTAGCTATGCGCCAGTTTTATCCGGAATTTGACCAGTTTTTGATTACTGAATCACGCCACAGAACAAACGCGGGCCGCCACCGCCCAATGGTGCAGGATGATCCGCATGATTGTCTCCCCCCGCATGAATCATTAAAGAGCGGCCTTTCACATCGGCGATCTTGAGCCTGGGAGCCAATACGGGATTATTTGCATTGCCCGTAGCATCCACAAAAAGCGCAGGCAAATCCCCCAGATGCCCATCACCCCACGGCAGGCCATGGTGTTTGCTAGCCGCTGGATCGTAATGCCCGCCTGCCGCCAAGGCAGGCACCATTTTCCCGTCTTTTTCCTTCGGCCCGCAACTGGAGTTCTCATGTACGTGAAACCCATGCACACCCGGCGGCAACCCCGTCAATGTCGGGCTAAACACCACGCCATACGGTGATTCGCTAATAACTACCTGGCCAACCTGCGCGCCAACACCCTGCTCATCCACCTTGTTCATAGGCACAGTGATATCTGCGTGTGCCGCCAAAGAAAAACACAGCGTCGAAGCGATTAAAAATAGGACAGAACGTGATTTCATTTTGCCTCCTGCGTTAAAAATATCGTGTTACTAAGAAAAAACTTTGCAGACTAAAAAAACTCAATTTTCAGCCTGCAAAATCATCAAAAAACTGCGGTCTCCTACGGTTTATTTTTTCTTGGCACTTGCCGTGGCTTTGGCACCCGCCAAAACAAAGGTGACTTTCATCGTCACACGGTATTCCGTCACCTTGCCTTTGTTCACCACGACTTTTTGGTCCTTTACCCAGGCGCCCTGAATATCAGCAATCGTCTCGGACGCCCGCGCAATGCCAGAAGAAACAGCATCTTCAAAACTCTTTTTGCTACTTGACGTAATTTCAATCACTTTTGCAACGCTCATGATGGCTCCTTTACCTTACGGTGAATGGATATTGCGGATGATCACGATAACCGACGACACCGCCATTAGCAATGGCATGCCCTGTCAAGCACGTAGCGCAAGGCACTGGTGCCGTATCGCCAGCGCCGACTTTTAAGGTGGCCGGTAGCGTAAGAAAGAACAGTCAGGACTGCGTCAGCCAAGCACTGCGCGAACGACAGCCTTCGCCGGTAGCCTTGAAGTAGGCAACGACCTCGGGGCTGTAGCGTCAGTGGCTGCGCATCATGATCGCTTCTGGCTGCCGCAGTAATGGCCTTGTCCTCCACTACCGTCGGCATAAGGATAATGGGCTTCTTAGAGACTTTCGACACTTTCGACATAGTGCTTCACCTCACGACGATTAGCGCGGCGCAGGCTGATGACTCTGCGCACATCGCCACGATCTACAAACGCCACGTAGTACAGAATTTCGGTTTTCGGAACAAGCGCAATCATGCACCTCCCAGTATGTCCGCACTGACGATGGGTCAGCCATGCTTCAGCGCCCGCGCCAGCACAAGATTTTCCACCCGTACTGCGCCGTGGGCTTTGAGGGTGCGGGCCAGTTCATTCAGCGTGGCGCCGGTAGTCATCACGTCATCCACTACCAACACGGTTTTGCCGGTGAGATCAATCCAGCACTCAAACGCATGGCGGATGTTTTTTGCGCGCGCTTTCCACGGCAGGCTGGTTTGCGGTGTGGTGTCGCGGTGGCGATGGATATTTTTCAGTTCCAGCGGAATGCCGAGTTGTCGCGCCAGCGGGCGGGCGATTTCGACGGATTGATTAAAGCCGCGCTGCGCAAGCCGCTGGGCTGACAGGGGCACGGGCAGGATGAAGTCAGGTGACGTAACAAGCGGCACCGCCAATAGCGCCAACTCAGCACCGAAAAAGTCGGCGCTGGCAAGACGGCGCGAATACTTGAGCGACTGGATCAACCGGTCGATCGGAAAGTCATATTGCCAAATGGCGGTGGTAGCGTCGAAATAAGGCACATGCTTCATGCACGCGCCGCAGACTTCGGCGCCAGGGGTAGGCATAGCGCATTGCGGGCAGCGCTGCGTGGTCAAACGCGGCAAGTGTTCATTGCACTCCGGGCACAGCACGGCGTTATTGCTGGCTGCGCTGCACAGTAAACAATCTCGCGGCAACAGCGCGGCTACTGCCGCACGCAGAGCCGTGTTGACTGCGTTTGCTGCCCGATTTTTGATTGACAAGTGCGGCTCCTTCCACCAAGATGCGTGCCTTCCCTTGCATTCTATCGAGTCCACCGCAATGACTGCTCTTGCACCTAACGAAATCGAAACCATTAACAAAGCCACCCCTTCAGCCACGCCCGCTCTGCGCTGGAGCATCAAAGCCATCGAAGCGCTGTTTGCGCTGCCCTTTAACGACCTGATGTTTCGCGCACAGGAAGTGCATCGCCAGCACCATGCGGCGAATGCGGTGCAACGCTCGACCCTGCTCTCGATCAAGACCGGCGGTTGTTCGGAAGATTGCGGTTATTGTTCGCAGTCGTCGCGCTATGGCGAGGCCGAGCGCGAAGCCTTGTTGCCGATTGCAGAGGTGATTGCCGCCGCACAAGCCGCCAAAGACAAGGGCGCATCGCGCTTTTGCATGGGCGCAGCCTGGCGCGGGCCGAAAGAAAAAGACCTGGCACAGGTGGCCGGGATGATCTCCGCCGTCAAGGCGCTGGGGCTGGAAACCTGCGCCACGCTGGGCATGCTCAAAGAAGGACAGGCCGAACAATTGAAAGACGCGGGGCTGGATTATTACAACCACAATCTGGATACCTCACCCGAGTTTTATGGCCAGGTGATTACCACGCACACGCAGGCGGACCGTTTTGACACGCTGGCGCAAGTGCGCGGCGCAGGCATCAAGGTATGTTGTGGCGGCATTGTCGGCATGGGCGAGACACGTGGCGCACGCGCCGGTTTGCTGGCTGAGCTGGCCAACATGCCCACGCCACCGGAATCGGTGCCGATCAATCAATTAGTGCCGATGCCCGGCACGCCAATGGGGCATGTCGCACCGCTCGACCCGTTTGAATTCGTGCGCACGATTGCGGTGGCACGCATTCTGATGCCAACCTCCATGGTGCGCCTCTCGGCGGGCCGTGAAGAGATGAGCGACGAGATGCAGGCCTTGTGTTTTCTGGCCGGTGCGAATTCGATTTTCTACGGCGACAAGCTGCTCACTGCGGGCAACCCGCAAGCCGATCGCGACGAAGCGTTGTTTGAACGGCTCGGACTCACCTCGGTGTGAATCTAGTTTCACACGGCGCAGCGGCGGCTTATGGCCAAGCCGCCGTGCTCGCCCGCGAAGTAGGTGCGCGCATGGCAGAGCGCCTCGATTACATGAAAATTTCGCCGCAGCGCATGGCGGATATCGGCTGCGCGACAGGCGATGGCATACGCGCCTTGCAGGCACGTTACCCAAAAGCGCAGGCGCTGGCAATTGATGTTTCGCTGCCGATGTTGCACGGGGTGCGTGCACACAATTCACGCTTCACGCGCTTACTCAATCGCCTATTCAATCGCGGCCCGCAACTCGTCAATGCCGATGTGCGTGCACTGCCGCTGGCAAACAACACGCTGGATTTTGCATGGTCGAATCTGATGTTGCACTGGCTGGATGACCCGCTACCCGCGCTGCGCGAAATACACCGCGTGATGGCGACTGGCGGCCTGGTGATGTTCGCCACACTGGGGCCGGATAGCCTAGCTGAGTTGCGATCAGCGATGGGAAAAGTCGGCGCTGATGACACGGCACGACGCTTTCTCGACATGCATGACATCGGCGATATGCTGGTAGCAGCAGGGTTTGCCGACCCGGTGATGGATATGGAAATGGTCAATTTCAGCTATCGCCACCCGCGCCAGTTTCTTGCCGATCAGCGCCATTTGGGCGTGCGTGATGCATTTCTCGGGCAGCAATCGTTTCGCACCTGGCGCAAGGTTTTTTCTGCCTGGCCGCGCAACCATGAAGGGCGCTGGCCGTTGCGCTTCGAAATTGTTTACGGCCATGCCTGGAAGCCCGCGCCCCGGTTAACATCACAAGCAACACCAAAGCGCGACGCCGCTGGCAACGCAATCGTCACCTTTCACCCACGATGAAACAAGCCAAGCAAAAGCAGCGCAAAATTCAACAGATCTTGCGCCCGCGCAACTTGCTGGCAACTCACCCGCTGCTGAAAAAAGGCGGCACGCATTTGCGCACGGATAAACGCGCCAGCCGCGCACGGCTCAAAGCGCAGCAACGCGCACAGAAGCGTTCGGCTACCGACGACAACGAAACCTGAACGACCGTTTAAACGTTCATACGCGTTTATACGGTACGACGTGGGTCACCTATAAGACACACCTCCACCGAGATTCGCAGAGTGTTTTAGAATGCCCACACCGAATAGCCCAATACGCTTACCCGCGTGCCACGCTACGACAAAGTTTTACGGCGACCGGCCATAAAATAAAATTATTCTCACGAGGAAACGTATGTCTGCGACACCATCATCAGCAAACTCTTTGCTCCCCGCTTTGCTTCCTGTTGACGCTGATCCACAAGAAACCCAGGAATGGCTTGACGCGCTTGCCGCCGTGATTGAAAAAGTAGGTCCTGAGCGCGCGCACTTTTTGCTGGAACAATTGATCAGCAACGGCCATCGCGCCGGCATCAATATCCCCTACAGCGCCAACACCGATTACATCAACACCATTCCTGTCGCGCAACAGCCGAGCATGCCGGGGGATTCGGAACTGGAACACACTATTCGCGCTTATGCGCGCTGGAATGCCATGATCATGGTATTGCGCGCCAACCGCGATGATTCGGGCCTGGGTGGGCACATTGCGAGCTACGCTTCGGCTGCGACTTTGTATGACGTCGGGTTTAATCACTTCTGGCATGCGCCATCAGAAAATCATGGCGGCGATTTAGTGCTCTCGCAAGGCCATTCATCGCCCGGCATTTACGCCCGCGCTTTTTTGCTGGGTCGCCTGACTGAAGAGCAGATGGATAACTTCCGCCGTGAGGTCGATGGCAAGGGACTTTCCAGCTATCCGCATCCGTGGCTGATGCCAGACTTCTGGCAGTTTCCGACAGTCTCCATGGGGCTGGCGCCCTTGCAGGCGATTTATCACGCACGCTTCATGAAATACATGCAGAACCGCAGTCTGGCTGCAACAGAAGGACGCAAAGTCTGGGCCTTCATGGGCGATGGCGAAATGGACGAGCCGGAATCCATGGGCGCCATTGGCGTGGCCGGGCGCGAGCGGCTGGACAACCTGGTGTTTGTCATCAACTGCAATCTGCAACGGCTCGACGGCCCGGTGCGCGGCAATGGCAAGATCATTCAGGAACTGGAATCTGATTTTCGCGGTTCAGGCTGGAATGTCATCAAGGTCGTCTGGGGCGGCTAC
Organism: Rugosibacter sp.; assembly: GCA_043731705.1. Classification (GTDB taxonomy): domain Bacteria; phylum Pseudomonadota; class Gammaproteobacteria; order Burkholderiales; family Rhodocyclaceae; genus Rugosibacter. Next base: position 6,780 of record JAYTIQ010000096.1, on the reverse strand, counting down.
TGGGATGCGCTGCTGGCGCAGGATAAAACCGGCCTGCTGCACCAGCGCATGATGGAATGCGTGGATGGCGATTACCAAACCTTCAAGGCAAAAGATGGCGCCTATGTGAGGAAACACTTCTTCGGCAAATATCCTGAACTCGCCAAAATGGTTGAGCACTGGTCAGATGCTGATATCTGGGCGCTGAATCGCGGTGGCCACGATCCGCAAAAAATCTATGCCGCCTATGCTGCAGCCATAGCGCATACCGGCCAGCCGACAGTGATCCTGGCCAAGACCATCAAGGGTTATGGCATGGGCCATTCCGGTGAAGCGCAAAATATTACACACCAGCAAAAGAAGATGGACAGCGATTCGCTCAAAGCCTTCCGCGACCGCTTCAAGCTGCCGGTCAAGGATGACGACATTGAAAAACTGCCCTACCTGAAATTTGCCGAAGGCTCGCCAGAGCTAACCTATATGCGCGCACAGCGCGAAGCTCTGGGTGGCTTTACACCCGCCCGCCGACGCAGTGTCGAGCCCCTGCCGGTGCCACCACTCTCGGCTTTCGAGGCATTGCTAAAAGCCGGTGGCGACGGCCGTGAGTTCTCTTCCACCATGGCGTTTGTGCGCGCCTTGAATGTCATGCTCAAAGACAAGGGAATTGGCAAGCGTGTCGTACCGATTGTGGTGGATGAATCGCGCACGTTCGGCATGGAAGGCCTCTTCCGCCAGATTGGGATATGGAATCAGGACGGGCAAAAGTATGTGCCGCAAGATGCCGACCAGTTGATGTTCTACAAGGAAACCAAAGACGGCCAGATTTTGCAGGATGGCATCAACGAAGCCGGCGCGATGGCTGACTGGATCGCGGCGGCAACCGCGTATTCGGTGCATGGCGTGCAGATGATTCCAGTGTATGTGTTTTATTCGATGTTCGGCATGCAGCGCACCATGGACCTGGTGTGGGCGGCAGGCGATCAGCGCGCGCGCGGCTTCCTCATCGGCGGCACGGCAGGCCGCACCACGCTGAATGGCGAAGGCCTGCAGCATGAGGATGGCCATTCGCATATCCTCGCCGGCGCGGTACCCAACTGCATGGCCTACGACCCGACCTTTGCCTATGAAGTCGCGGTGATAGTGCAAGATGGTTTGCGCCGCATGGTGGCCGAGCAGGAAGATGTGTTTTATTACCTCACGGTGATGAACGAAAACTACGAGCATCCTGCGATGCCTGAAGGCAGTGCCGAGAGCATTCTCAAAGGCATGTATGCATTCAAGAAGGGCGCCGCATCCAACGGGCCGCGCGTGCAGCTGCTGGGTTCAGGCACCATCTTCCGCGAAGCCATGGCAGCCGCCGACTTGCTGCGCGAAGACTGGGGAGTGGAAGCTGATTTATGGTCTTGCCCGAGCTTTAACGAGCTGGCACGCAACGGGCAAGACTGCACCCGCTGGAACCTGCTGCACCCGGCAGAAACGCAGCGGGTATCGCATGTCACCGCGTGCCTTAAGGACACCCGTGGCCCCATTATCGCTGCCACCGATTACATTCGGCTCTATGCCGAACAGATACGCTCGCAGGTGCCACGCCGCTACACCGTGCTGGGCACGGATGGCTTTGGCCGCTCGGATACACGCGAAAAGCTGCGCCACTTTTTTGAAGTGAATCGTTACTGGATTACGCTGGCTGCACTGACGGCCCTGGCCGAGGATGGCCAGATCGAGCGCAGCAAGCTGGCCGCCGCGATTGCGAAATATGCGCTGGATATCAACAAACCCAACCCGGTTAAGGTATAAGCCATGTCTGACATTGTAGATATTCTCGTTCCTGCGCTCGGTGACTTCACCGATGTGCCGGTTATTGATGTGCTGGTGAAGGTAGGCGATGAAGTCAAGGTCGAGGATTCGCTCATCACCGTGGAATCCGACAAGGCCACGATGGATGTGCCCTCGCCTGTGGCCGGCGTGATTACCGAGTTGCTGATCAAGCTGGGCGACAAGGTTGGCGAAGGCAAGCTCATTGCGCGGGTAAAAGTCGGCGCTGGTGAAAAAGTCGGCTCTGCCGAGACGGCGACAACTGCTGCGCCAGCGGCATCTGCACCTGCTGCTGCACCCGCGCCTGCGCCAACCCCAGCAGTTGCAACAGCAGCCCCCGCGCCAGCACAAGCTGCACCCGTTACGGCTACGCCGGCAACAGCGCCTGGCGGTCACGCCCACGCCAGCCCGTCGGTTCGCGCCTTTGCGCGCACCTTGGGCGTGGATGTCGCCAAGGTGTCCGGCAGCGGCCCCAAAGGACGCATCACACAGGCCGACGTGGAAGCTTTCGTTAAAGGCGTGATGGCCGGTGCCGTCGCCGCAGCCCCCTCAGCATCAAGCGCTGGCGGCCTCAACGGGCTAAATCTTTTACCTTGGCCGACGGTCGATTTTGCCAAATTTGGCGCGATCGAATTGCGTCCACTCTCGCGCATCAAAAAAATCTCCGGCGCTAACCTGGCGCGCAACTGGGCGATGATTCCGCATGTCACCCAGTTCGATGAAGCCGACATCACCGATCTGGAAGCCTTTCGCGTGGCGAGCAACAAGGAGCTGGAAAAAAGCGGCGTCAAGCTCACCATGCTGGCGTTTTTGATCAAAGCCGTGGTGCAGGCGCTGAAAAAATTTCCCGACTTTAACGCCTCGCTCGAGGGCGACAATTTAGTGTTAAAGCAGTATTTTCACATCGGCTTTGCCGCCGACACGCCCAATGGCTTGATGGTGCCTGTGTTGCGCGATGCGGATAAAAAAGGCCTGGCCGACATCGCGCGTGAAATGGCAGAGCTGGCACAAAAAGCGCGCGATGGCAAACTCGGGCTGGCGGATATGCAAGGCGGCTGTTTTTCCATTTCCAGCCTGGGCGGCATTGGCGGCACGGCCTTCACGCCGATCATCAATGCACCGGAAGTGGCGATTCTGGGCGTATCCAAAACCCAGACCAAACCCGTGTGGGATGGCAAAGCCTTCGTGCCGCGCCAGATGTTGCCGCTGTCGCTCTCTTACGATCATCGGGTAATTGATGGCGCTGCCGCAGCGCGGTTTTCCAGCTATCTTTCAGCCTTGCTCGTCGATATGCGCAAAGTGCTGTTATAAAAATTACGGAGAAAATCAATGCCTCAACTGGTTGAAGTACGTGTGCCCGATATTGGCGACTTTAAAGATATTCCCATCATCGAGCTGCTGGTCAAAGCCGGCGATTCTGTCAACGTAGAAGACGCATTGATGACGCTGGAATCGGACAAAGCCACGCTGGACGTACCCTCCCCCATCGCTGGGGTGATTCAGGAAATGAAAGTCAAACTGGGCGACAAAGTGTCGACGGGAAGCTTGGTGGCGATGGTGACGGTGAGTGATGCCGCAGCACCCACAACATCTGACAAGCCGTCAAAAGTCGGTGCTGATAAAGCCTCTGCGCTACAAGACAGTCGAGCAAAAAACGCTCCCCTCGCCGTAGCGGATGACAAGACGGCGGAAACAGCAACGCCTGCGACTGCGACTGCCCCGGTAGCAACGACACCCGCATCTGCCCCCACTGCTGCTGCCACCTTCACCGGCAAGGTCGACCTGGTCTGCGACCTGCTCGTCCTGGGCGCTGGCCCCGGCGGTTATTCGGCCGCCTTTCGCGCGGCTGATCTGGGCTTGAAAACCGTGCTGGTTGAACGCTACTCAACGCTAGGCGGCGTGTGCCTTAATGTCGGTTGCATCCCCTCCAAAGCCTTGCTGCATGTGGCACAAGTGATGGATGAAGCCGCGCACGCGAGCACGCTGGGCGTTGAATTCGCCCCCCCCAAAGTGGATATCGACCGCCTGCGCGCGCACAAGGCAGGCGTAGTCAGCAAGCTCACCACCGGTTTGGCAGGCATGGCCAAGGCACGCAAAGTGGATGTCGTACGTGGGCTTGGGCGATTTTTGGATGCTACGCATCTCGAAGTAGAAACCACGACTGGCAACGCACAGGAAAAAACCGGCGCAACGCGTGTCATTCGCTTTACGCAATGCATTATCGCGGCAGGCAGTTCGGCCATTCATTTGCCGTTTATTCCCGCTTCACCGAAAGATCCACGCATCGTTGATTCGACCGGTGCGCTCGAATTACCCTTCGCCCCCAAAAGAATGCTGGTGATCGGCGGCGGCATCATTGGGCTGGAGATGGCGACGGTATATGCCACCCTGGGTGCCAAGGTGGATGTGGTTGAAATGCAGGATACCTTGATGCAAGGGCCTGATCGCGACCTGGTTGCCGTATGGGCAAAGCAAAATGCCAGCCGCTTTGAGCGCATCATGCTCAAAACAAAAACTGTCTCTGTCGAGCCGCAAGCGGAGAGCTTGGTCGTCACGTTCTCTGGCGAACAAGCCCCGAAAGAGCGGCAGCACTATGACCTCATTCTGCAAGCCGCAGGCCGCGCGCCGAACGGCAAAAAAATCGATGCGGCCAATGCGGGTGTCATCGTGACAGACCGGGGATTTATTCCGGTCGATAACCAGATGCGCACCAATGTGCCGCATATTTTCGCCATTGGCGACATCGTCGGCCAGCCCATGCTTGCGCATAAAGCTGTGCATGAAGCGCATGTCGCCGCAGAAGTCGCCGCTGGCATGAAGAGCTATTTCGATGCCAGCGTGATCCCCTCAGTTGCCTACACCCATCCTGAAGTCGCCTGGGTTGGCGTAGGGGAAGATGAAGCCAAAGAGAGCGGACGCAAAATCACCGTGGCCAAATTCCCATGGGCGGCCTCGGGCCGCGCGATCGCCAATGGCGCGGAATACGGTTTCACCAAACTGTTGTTCGACGCAGAAACACATCGCGTAATTGGCGGCAGCATCGTCGGGCCCAATGCCGGCGACATGATTGGCGAAGTGGCGCTGGCCATCGAGATGGGCGCAGACGCAACAGACATCGGCAAAACCATTCATCCGCATCCTACATTGGGCGAGAGCATCGGCATGGCCGCAGAAGTCGCACATGGCAGTTGCACCGATTTGCCACCACCACGGAAAAAATGAGCAAACGATGGGCGCCATGACACAGCATGAAATGAAACAGGCCGTAGCGCGAGCAGCGCGCGATTATGTCGCAGCACACTTGCCCGCCGGGGCGATACTCGGTGTGGGCACTGGCTCCACAGCGAACTGCTTCATTGATGAAATCGCCGCGATCAAAAGTCATCTCGGTGGCACTGTGGCGAGTTCCGAAGCTACGCGCCAGCGCCTTGAAGACCATGGCATTCGCGTGCTGGACTTGAATGATGTCGAGCACATCGGCATTTACGTGGATGGTGCCGATGAGATTGATGGCCGCCTTTGCATGATCAAGGGAGGTGGCGGTGCGCTCACGCGCGAAAAAATTGTTGCCGCCGTGGCGGATACGTTTGTTTGCATCTGCGACACCTCAAAGCGCGTAGCCACCCTGGGCCATTTTCCGCTGCCGGTGGAAGTCATCCCGATGGCGCGTGCCCATGTGGCGCGACAACTTGGCCAACTGGGCGGCACACCCCATCTGCGCGAAGGCTTCATTACCGACAATGGCAATCTGATACTCGATGTGCATGGCCTGCACATTGACCAACCCACCACGCTGGAAAGCCAGATTGACGGCATTGCCGGTGTGGTGAGTAACGGGCTCTTCGCCCGGCGTGGCGCCGACGTGTTGCTGCTGGCCACGCCCAGCACGGTCGAGGTAATGAAACGCTAGACTAGCAGCAAGATTTGGTGGACAATGATTCCGCTGAAAATAGCTGCAAAGATTTACCTACAACAATCAGGCTGACACAATTCCTTCACATTTTTTGCGTATAGTGGAAAGAAAATCCAGGGTGGCGACATGAGTCAACAGCATATTCTCAAAAAATTTGATACCGATCTCGAAGATCTGCGTAGCCGGGTTTTGGCTATGGGCGGCTTGGTGGAGCAACAATTCCTGCGTGCCATGGACGGGTTGGAAAGTGGTGATTTGGGTGCGCTCGAACAGATCATTTCCAATGATCACCTAGTTAACCGGCATGAAGTGGAGCTTGATGAAGCCTGCACGCATATCATCGCCCGGCTGCAACCAACCGCAGTTGATCTGCGCATGGTGATGACAGTGGTAAAAATCATCACCGACCTAGAACGCATTGGCGATGAAGCCAAGAAAATTGCCAAAATGGCACGCTCGTTACACTCGGATAACTTGCGCTCTGTGCCTCATATTGAACTGCGCTCCACCGCCAATATTGCCGTGACCATGCTGAGAAAATCTCTCGATGCATTTGCCCGCGTGGATGAAACGGTATCCTATGAAGTGGCCCGACAAGATCGCGAAGTGGATGCCGGCTTTAAGGCGACTATGCGTCAGCTCATTACCTTCATGATGGAAGATCCACGCACCATTTCCAGCTCGCTGGATTTGCTGTTTGTCGCCCGTGCCATTGAGCGCATTGGCGACCACGCAAAAAACATTGCCGAATACGTCGTGTATATGGTCAAGGGGCGGGACGTTCGCCACATCGGGCTGGAAGCACTGGAAAAAGAACTCGCGCAAGAATAAGCGACCGCTAATCCTTTAGTTACCCATAGCTGCGTCGATAAAATCACGCAGCTTTTTTTTGCTTGAAAAGTCGGCGCTGCTGACACGCCGAAAAGCAGGAAATACGCAGAATCCCGACATCGCAGCCACACTAAATAAATTAAGGAAACGCCGAATAAGTTCGGTCTGAAGTGAACGAATTGTTTGTCATGGTGTCAGAGATGAAGATTCGAACACGAGGGGTGAAACAATGAAACAGATGA
>JAYTIQ010000095.1:0-4222 GCA_043731705.1 Rugosibacter sp. | reverse complement strand
TCGATCGCAAATGATGCTGACGATGACAGCATTTTCAACAGTAGCTGCAATACGCAGAGCAACATGCACGCCGCCGCCAGACGAAATGCCCGCGAAGATCCCTTCCTCACACGCCAGTCGCCGCGTCATGCTTTCGGCTTCTGCCTGGCTTACATTTTCAACTTGATCGACACGGCTGGCATCAAAAATTTTGGGCAGATACGCTTCAGGCCATTTACGGATACCGGGGATTTGCGATCCTTCTTCAGGCTGGCAGCCGATAATGCGAATGGCCGGATTTTGCTGTTTAAAAAAACGCGAGCACCCCATTATCGTGCCTGTGGTACCCATGCTGGAGACAAAATGCGTGATGCGGCCTTCGGTGTCGCGCCAGATTTCCGGGCCGGTACCTTCAAAGTGCGCCTGGGGATTATCGGCATTGGCAAATTGATCCAGCACGCGGCCGCGCCCTGCACGCACCATGTCTTCGGCAAGATCGCGAGCGGATTCCATACCACCTGCTTTGGGAGTCAGAATGAGTTCAGCACCAAAGGCTTTCATGGTCTGGCGCCGCTCGATGCTTTGATTCTCGGGCATGATCAGCACCATGCGATAACCCCGCATCGCGGCGGCCATGGCTAAGGCAATGCCGGTATTGCCTGAAGTGGCTTCGATCAGCGTGTCGCCCGGCTTGATTTCGCCCCGCGCTTCAGCATGCAAAATCATCGAGAGCGCGGGCCGATCTTTAACTGATCCAGCGGGGTTATTACCTTCCAGCTTGACCAGAATCACATTGTTGCGTCGAGCATTTTCAGCTCCAGGCAAGCGCTTGAGCTGAACCAGGGGTGTATTGCCAACAAAGTCTTCCAGCGTTTTCCAGGTCATGAATATGCTTTCAGGCCGTTCATTGATTGAGGCAGCGAATGTAGTCAGCCACGCCTTCAGTTACCGCAGCAAATTCATTCTTGTAGCCTGCACGACGTAGCTGGGTGAGGTCCGCCTCGGTAAAACTTTGATATTTGCCTTTTAATGCTTCAGGAAAGGCGACGTACTCAATGGCACCTTGCGCAACCAATTCCGCCAACGGCAAAGCGGGCAATCCATCCAGTGCACGGCAAGCATTCACTGTCGCTACCGCGAGCTCATTGAAGCTTTGCGCGCGGCCTGTGCCCATGTTGTAAATACCGGAAACACCATTTTCGAGAAACGCCATATTGACATTGACGACATCGGCCACATACACAAAATCACGTTTCTGCTCGCCATTGGCATAGCCATCAAAACCTTCAAACAGCTTGACTTTGCCTTGGCTGCGATATTGATTGAAGTGATGAAAAGCCACCGAGGCCATGCGTCCTTTATGCTGCTCGCGCGGGCCATACACGTTGAAATAACGAAAGCCGGTAATTTGCGCATCAGTGTTGGACAGTCGGCGGCGCACGACCTGATCAAACAAAAATTTTGAATACCCGTAAACATTCAGCGGTGCTTCAAACTCACGTTGCTCGCGGAAGACATTGCCACCGCCATAGACAGAGGCGGAAGACGCATAGAGAAAGGGCACTTCCTGCTCTTGGCAGTGATTCAGCAACGATAATGAATAGCGGTAATTATTGGCCATCATGTAACGGCCATCAGTTTCCATCGTGTCTGAACAAGCACCTTGATGCAAAACCGCTTCGAGATGCCCATCAAACTGGCCATGCGTGATCATGTCGATAAATTCTTGCTGATCAAGATAGTCGGCAATGTCGCAATCAGCAAGATTGCTGAATTTATCTGCCTGGGCAAGATTGTCGACAGCAATAATCTCGGTGATGCCGCGGTCATTGAGCGCTTTGACAAGATTAGAGCCGATAAATCCACATGCGCCGGTAACGATGTAATACATAAGCAACCTCTATGGTTTGGTTAGCGTGCTATTTCTAAAGCAAAGTGCTTTGTTTTAATTCATCCAGCGAACACGTTGCCGTGCCCAATTTACCGACCACCACACCTGCGGCGCGATTAGCCAGGAACAGTGCCCGATCAAGTGACAAACCACTCGCCAGCATCACCGCCAATGTAGCGATAACGGTATCACCCGCACCGCTGACATCATAAACTTCACGCGCAACGGCAGCCTCGTTGCGCACGCCATCGGCTGAAAACAAAGTCATGCCTTCTTCACTGCGCGTGACCAGCAAGGCAGTGAGATCAAGCGATTCACGCAACTGCTGTGCTTTGATGACGAGCTCGGCTTCATTTTGCCATTTGCCGGTGACTTCGCGCAGTTCTGCCCGATTGGGGGTGAGCAAGGTGGCACCTGCATAGCGCGCATAGTCGTCGCCTTTGGGGTCGACCAGCACGGGTTTACCCGCATCCTTTGCACGCTGAATCATCTCGGTGATGTGCGTCAAGCCACCTTTACCGTAGTCAGACAAAATCACCACATCACAATCGGCAAGCCGTGCGCTGAAATCAGCCAGCTTGGCGCGCAGCACTTCGTGATCCGGTGTATTTTCAAAATCAATCCGCAAGAGCTGTTGCTGCCGCCCGATTACGCGCAGTTTGACAGTGGTATTAAGACCCGCATCTTCATGCAAACTGGATTCGATATTCGCGTCAGACATCAATCGCGTCAGCGTTTTTCCCGCCTCATCAGCACCTACGACTGAGAGCAAGGAAACCTTGGCGCCCAGCGCTGCGCAATTTCTCGCCACGTTAGCCGCGCCGCCGGGACGCTCTTCGACTTTCTCAATTTTTACAACAGGCACAGGCGCCTCAGGGGAAATGCGCGATACCTCGCCAAACCAGTAACGGTCGAGCATGACATCGCCCACAATGAGCACACGTGCAGCAGCCGTATCAGGCAATGGATTATTCATAAGCAGCCCGCTAGAGGGATAAACATTTGCGAATGGTTGCAGATTGTCATTCGATTTCCATACGCTAGATCGTGATATCAAATTCTTCTGTGCGTTTGGGTGGGTAAGTTTCCCACCCACCACAGCCCGGGCAGCGCCAATAAAACTGGCGCGCTTTAAAACCACAGGCATCGCAACGATAACGTGCAACTCGCCGTGTGTGGTTATGAATCAAGTGCTTGACCAGCTCCAGATCAGGGCGGCGGGCTTCGGGCGAAACCAGCACCTGCGCTTCAAGAAACTTTTCCAGCCCAAGCAAGGTGGGATTGCGACGCAACTCATCGCGCGCCAGCTCATAAGCTGCTTCGATATGACCTTCTTCAATTTCAACTCTTAATACCACCTCGAGTAAATCAAGCGAGGGATGACGCTCTTGCCAGGCACGCAGCAATTCAACGCCTTCCGCCTTGCGCCCCAGCAGGGTGTAGGCCGCCATCAGACGATCAGCCGCCAGACCGACGTATATCGGGTTGTATTGCTCGATGCGTTTCCAGTAATCAAGCGCCGTGTCACCAGCGCCGACTTTTATTTCGCAATCACCTAGCAGCAAAAGTGCCCGAACACATTTTCGGTTACGCGTCAGCGCAACCTGCAACAACTCCCGCGCTTCATCCACTTGCCCGCCCAACAAGGCATTAGCGGCCATTTCGCAGTGAAACTCAGCTACTGCCTTTTGCCACAAATGATCCGCATGGTTAGGCAAGGCCTCGGCGATTTCAATGGCTTTCTTCCACTCTTTTTCTTGCTGATAAATTTCGAGCAAGTTTTTAAGCGCATCTTCGTCGCGCTCTGTACCGCGCAGCTTGAGAAAAATCTCTTCGGCACGATCCAGCAAACCCGCTTTGAGATAATCCTGCCCCAGTTCAGATAGCGCATGCAAACGCTGTGTTGGGTCCAGCGCATCTCTATCAATCAAATGCTGATGCATGCGAATAGCGCGATCTGTCTCGCCGCGACGACGGAACAAGCTGCCTAGCGTAAAGTGCAGTTCAATCGTTTCCGGATCAACCCGTGCCGCCTCGATAAAGGCTTCAATCGCTTGATCGGGTTGTTCGTTGAGAAGAAAATTCAGCCCCTTGAAGTAAGAGTGCGGCAAAGCACGCGACTCATTGACCAGCTGTTTAATATCAATACGCGCAGCAATCCAGCCGAGCACAAAAAATCCGGGTATGGCCAGTAACCACCAAAGCTCTATTTCCATTGTTTTATTTGGCGCTTACGCGCTTTGAGCGTTCACGCATTGTCTTTAACCTTGCGACGGCGCGAGAAGCTGATTGCCGCAGTTAATCCGACAGCAACACCTAGCGTAAAAACAGCCAGAATGACGAGTGAAACAG
>JAYTIQ010000094.1:0-3321 GCA_043731705.1 Rugosibacter sp. | reverse complement strand
CGGCGTGTGCCAAAACTTCGGCAGCCATCAAGCCTGCCGGGCCGCCGCCGATAATCACGGCACGGTGGCGATGATCAGCGTGAGCAGCGGATGACATGGTCACGAGCGGATGTTTTAAACCGTGATAGAGGAATTTTCAGGGAATCGCCGTCTTGCCAGCGCCGACTTTTTGGCGACGCTGGCGGACTGCTTTTTAACGCGGCCGCTGAGCGGGTTTGGCATCACGCCCGCCGCCGGAGCGCGGTGTGCGTGGCCCGTAGTTGCGCTCGCTTGCGCCCCCGTTTGCACCGCCGCCAGCACCGCGATTGGAACTTCGATTTGTCGCTGAACGGCCCGGACGATTATTCGATGATGCAGGCTTGTGTCCGGGTGAGCGGGTCGAAGGGGCAGGAGAAGGACGCGTTTGTTGCGGCTCAAAGCCGGGCAGGATCGACGTGTCCAGCTCGCGCTTGAGCAGCCGTTCGATGTCACGCAACTGAATGCGCTCATCAATGCTCACCAGCGACAAGGCCTCGCCGCTCGAACCGGCGCGGCCGGTACGGCCAATGCGGTGGATGTAGTCTTCCGGCACATGCGGCAGTTCGAAATTCACCACGCGCGGCAGGCTGTCGATGTCGATACCGCGAGCCGCGATGTCAGTCGCGACGAGCGCGGCAATCTTGCCGGATTTAAAGTCGGCCAGCGCACGGGTGCGCGCATTTTGCGATTTGTTGCCATGCAAAGCGGCGGAGCGAATGCCCGATTGGTCGAGTTTTTTGGACAAGGCGTCAGCACCATGCTTGGTGCGGCAGAACACCAGCACCTGATGCCAGCCGTGAGCCTGGAACAAATGCAGCAGCACATCTTTTTTCTGCGCCTGATCAACACGAATCACAGATTGAGTGACCAGTTCGGCTGGCGCATTGCGGCGTGCGACTTCAACCAGTGCCGGGTTATTCAGAATCGCATGCGCGAGCTCGCGCACTTCGGGCGCGAAGGTGGCCGAGAACAGCAAATTCTGCCGCTGTTTTGGCAGGCGTTGAATGATCTTGCGAATGTCATTGATGAAACCCATGTCGAACATGCGGTCGGCTTCATCCAGCACCAGGGTTTGCACCTTGGAGAGATCAACCGTGCGCTGCGATACGTGATCCAGCAAACGACCAGGCGTGGCGACAAGAATGTCAACGCCACGGCGCAGGGTTTGAATCTGCGGGTTGACGCCAACGCCGCCATAAACAGCAAGGCTGCGGATGCCGGTGTGCTTGCCATACAGGCGCACGCTTTCCTGCACTTGTGCTGCGAGTTCGCGTGTCGGCACGAGCACCAGCACGCGCGGTGCGGTATGGGTGACGCGTTGTAACGGCGTGCTGGGGTCAGCCGCCGGGTTCGCTGTCGGGTTTGTTGGGTTCGTCAGGCGCTGCAAAAGCGGCAGCACGAAAGCTGCTGTCTTGCCGGTGCCGGTTTGCGCCAGAGCTTCCAAGTCGCGTCCGGCGAGCACATGGGGAATGGCCTGTGCCTGAATCGGTGTGGGTGTGGTGTAGCCCTGTTCGCCAATGGCGCGCAGGAGCTCGGGCGAAAGCCCAAGTTCGGTGAACTGCATATTAATTACCTCTGAAGCCGACCGGCCGCGCTGTGGTGTTCAGTGCAACTCAGTCCGGACGGAAACTTCTATGGGGTTGAAACCGGAGAAACGCATGAGCCCAAGCATAAAGCGGGCATGAAGCAGTTTTCATCAGGTACGGCAGGGGACTGAATCGCAGCCGTTTAGAGAGTGAAGCGGGGCGCAATGTACCACAGATCAAGGTTTGGCGCTAATGGTTTCGATGAAGATGGCCGCTTTTATTAAGATTCCTGCAGGCAAACTGAAGGTAGTGCAAGGCAAGCAATACATGTTCTGCCCGCTTTGTTGCGCGACTCTTGACAGCCTGCGGTGACGGGCGTAGCGTGGATCATCTCTGACGTTAAGTAGAGTTATCTTGGCCGCACGCTGGAACGGATATTTTGCTACGGCAGTTTCTTTCACTATCCGCCGGGGAAGGTTGTCTTTTCAATTGATTCGATAAAGGAGATTGCCATGTGTAATCTTATTCATGCAACCGGCGCTGTGATTTGTGCCTCGTTGCTTGCGTTGCCGCTGGGCGCCCAAGCGACAGACAAGGCGGCACCGATGACCGATGCGAAACTGATCGCGAGCGCCATGAAGGCGGCACCGTGGGGTATTGCCAAATCGGCGACCATTGTTGTGATGGAAGCCGATGGCAAAATGCGTACGTTGCGCAGTGGCACCAATAATTTCACCTGCATGCCGGACAATCCGGCGACACCTGGCCCTGATCCGATGTGCATGGACAAGAATGCCCTGGAGTGGGCAAGCGCGTGGATGGGACATACGACGCCGGCATCGGGGAAAATTGGTTTCATGTACATGCTTGCCGGCGGGACGGATGCCAGCAATACCGATCCGTATGCGGCCAAACCGGAACCCGGTAATCACTGGATCAAAACGGGGCCTCACGTGATGATCGTTGGCGCCGACGAAAATTTTTACGATACCTATCCGAAGGACGCGGATCCGGATACATCGGCTCCGTATGTCATGTGGGCAGGCACGCCGTACCAGCACCTGATGGCGCCGGTCAAATAAGCATCACGCCAGAAAGCGCCGATGGATCGGGAAGCAAAGGCCAGATTGAGTTTCCCGAAAAGTCGGCGCTGGTAATACGGCGCTTGGTTAAGCTGGCACAGACAATGCGCCAAATCATTGCCGAGCAAGAACAAGAAATTAGCTCCTTTAGCCTGATTTTTTAATTTGTAGAACTATCCCAAATGGCTGACGTGGCTGCGCTGGGCTTTGACTTTGCCATGCAGCATCTTGCTATCGAGCCGACGTTTCTGTGAATTACGCGTGTGCTTGGTCGCTCGCCGCTGGCGCGGGATAAAAGCCGCCTTGGCAATCAATTCACGCAGCCGCTCTAAAGCGGCGAAGCTGTTGCGCTCAAGGCTGCGGTATTGCTGCGCCTTGATAACCACAATGCCATCGACATTGATGCGCTGATCACTCAGCTGCAGCAGGCGAGTCTTGACCTCATCAGGCAACGAGGACGCGCGGATGTCAAAGCGCAGATGCACCTCGTTCGACACCTTGTTGACGTTCTGCCCGCCTGCACCCTGAGCGCGAATGGCAGTGAGTTCAACTTCGTCATCGCGCAACAGAAAGGGCAGGGTGGTGAGGGTCATATGGAAAGTCGGCTGTGGTGAAACGGCAGGGAAATACAAAAAAATGCTTACTCTGACCCCGAAGATTTATTTCCATAAATCGTGTCTGACCCTATTTATTCT
>JAYTIQ010000093.1:0-4514 GCA_043731705.1 Rugosibacter sp. | reverse complement strand
CTGATCCGGTATTCGCAGCAGGGCAAAAAGTCCTCGTGCTTTATGGTTCGCCTTCTCGACTTATCGCTGATCCGAGAGTGAAGTAACAAACGTCTCTGTACGCCAGCAGCACCCCTCAACTGCGATGTTCGGTGCCAGTTCGGCAGAAGAGCGCGTATTCAGTTGTTTTGCATGAAATTTCCCACCAAGCAAAACGCAGTTCGAAAATAGAGGTTCGGGATAGGGTCGGCTTCTAAGTCGCAGCGCGAGCCCGAGCCGAAAATCACTTTTGATTCTTCGACTTAGAAACTATAAAATTCGGTGTGGGTTCTTCTGTTAATCCGTAGGTCCCTGGTTCGAGCCCAGGTCGAGGAGCCAAACATATCTACACAAAGGCCACTCCTCGGAGTGGCCTTTTTTTTTCAGAGCGTATTGTATAAAGTCACTCAAAAACCGACATCAAACGTCGGCAGCCGGTATAACGCATCGATACAGGAAGCAGCGCATGAGCACCGTACCCCAGTGTCCGCAATGCAGTTCTGAGCTCGCCTATGAGGACGGCAGCATATATGTCTCGAGTGGCCCCAAGAACCCAAGCAGGCCACAGAGCTCACCGATGACCGGCGCGTTGTCTGCGACGCCCACGGGGTTGTGCTTCAGGACGGTGATACCGTGTCGGTAATCAAGGATCTGAAAATCAAGGGCTCATCGGCAGTGGTCAAAGTAGGAACAAAGGTCAAAAATATCCGCCTTGTCGAGGGTGACCATGATATCGACTGTAAAATCGATGGCATCGGCGCAATGCAGCTTAAATCGGAATTTGTGAAAAAAGCATAAGGAAATGCTGATTAAGTCCTTTGAAGATATCAGGATAAACGGTCAGTGTTTCCATAATATTAAATCGCAACTACCTGATGATTGAACCCATTGCAGAGCTTGCCAAGCAACTGGTCGAACCCCTCGTGCCGTTAATCTACCGGTTTGCCACCTACTTCATGCTAACCATGCTGGATGACCCGGCAATGCTTGCTTTGGCGTTCTGCTAAAGCAGGTGTCGGCCGCATGAGTCGCCTGTATCAATAACCAAAACTCACTAAAACCAATATGCTTAAAAACCTTCTTGGCCTTCTTACTGGTGCGATCCTGCTGATCCTGGGATTCATGTTTTCGGTAGTCATTCTTTCTGTCATCGCGGTGATCGGCTTGGGATTTTTGGGCTATTTTTGGTGGAAGACACGAGCACTGCGCCGGGTAATGCAGGCGAATATGCCAAGACAAGAATCAGACGGCCAGATAATCGACGGTGAAGCCATCGTTGTGGAGGAATATCGAGTTGACGCGAAAAAAGTACTGCCTGACGACCCGCCTCAGCAGTAGCAACCCAAAAATTTCAAAAAACCCCACGCAGAATTTGTTACCAAGGCGAAATAAAGAACAATAAACCCTATCTGACCAGGATGAAACCCGAAGATTTAGAACTGCTACTCACCCGAGAGATGCCCTTTGGCAAGCACAAGGGGCGTCTCATCGCTGATCTACCGGGGAACTATCTCAACTGGTTCGCGCGTGAAGGCTTCCCCCCAGGCGAGATTGGACGACTCCTTGCCTTGATGCATGAAATCGACCATAACGGGCTGACAGACATTCTGCAGCCACTTCGGCAACGCTCAGGTTATTAATTGCGCCCGTAAGTGTTTGGGTCAGGTTTTTTACGTTAAAACCACACCGACCCAATCAACAGCTACCGTATCACCAGCGCCGACTTTTAGCTTAAGCACACTCAGAATCTCGCAGTGTGCTCGACGTGCTCCAGAACGCTAAAACCCTACAGCGCACCCCAAGATTTTTAAATACAAGTTTTAAATCGATGCCATTCGCAAAAGAAAAAGCGCGTACTGATTAACAGCACGCGCCTGCATTTCAACCCAACACACAGCTACTTTTAAATACAGTAGCCGCCTGTTGTCGTTTTCCTTATGGACGTGAGCCCGTAGGGAAAGGCCAGGCAGCCGCAGGGTTAAGCGAAGACTTAATCCCGGGTGTTGCAGCGGTGGATGGCTTTGTGGCGACTTTTGCAGCTGGTTTTACGGCCGGCTTCTTAGCAGCAACTTTCTTGGCAGCTGGTTTTTTCGCAACCACTTTTTTCGCTGCTGGTTTGGCGGCTACTTTTTTCGCTGCCGGTTTTTTCGCAACCACTTTTTTCGCTGCTGGTTTGGCGGCTACTTTTTTGGCAGCTGGTTTTTTAGCAGCAACTTTTTTCGCTACAGGTTTTTTAACGGCTGCTTTTTTGACTGCAGGCTTAGCAGCTGCTTTTTTTACGACCGGCTTTTTGGCAGCAACTTTTTTCGCCGCTGGTTTGGCAGCGGGCTTCTTCGCTGCCGGTGCCGTGGCTATTTTTTTCTTTACAACCATGGTGATTCTCCTTAACAAGTTAACAGGGAAGAGCCGCTTCTTTATTTAAGACAACCCAAATGGGTTGATAGGGATTATCCATGCCTTTAATACATTTGAAAACAATGAATTCCGCCCGTTTATCCGCCTATCAATTTGTTTTAGTTTACGTATCAGCATCGACGGCCAAATGTCTTTGGCATAAATAGCACTTGATTCGCGCCATCTAAAAAGCATAAATAATGCGGATAAAACTCGAAACTTTGTGAATTCCTATTTGAATCATACGCCCGGATAAATGACGCTATCCCAGTCAAACAGAGGGCCTGGGTCTGTTTTACGTCCGGGGGCTATCTCGCTATGGGCAACAACGGCTTGTATTGGATGTCGCTTTTGTAGACCCGCTAATACAGCGTTCAGCGTTGTGTATTGAGATTTTTCAAAAGAGCGTTCATCGCAACCTTCAAGTTCAATGCCAATTGAAAAATCATTGCAGTGCTCACGGCCTGCCCATTCAGAAACCCCTGCATGCCACGCGCGTTTTAATAGCGATACAAATTGAATCAACTCGCCATTGCGGCGGATGAGAAAATGCGCAGAAACTCGCAGGTGGGATATTTCTCGGTAATAAGGATGGTCCTCCGGGTTTAACTGGTTAGTAAATAAATCAATAATGCCCTGCCCGCCAAACAGCCCGGGGGGCAAGCTGATGGCATGGACGACGACAAGACAAATATCGTTTGCTACGGGGCGCTCATCAAAGTTAGGCGAAACAATATGTCGTGCTTCGGGCAACCACCCCTTATTTTTTGCAGGGTCAGCTGGCGCACTCATTCGTTCATGCCCAGACGCGCCATACGATAGCGTAGCGAACGGAAAGTAACGCCAAGCAAACGGGCCGCCGCCGTCCGATTGTTATGCGCAGCTTTAAGCGCATCCATAATCATTTGCTGCTCCACCTGGTCCAGCTTGTCCTGCAATGTGGTGGCTGCTGTCGATACATTTTCGGATCGGGATGACGACAAGCCGAGATCTGCGACTTCGATAGTGTTGCCTTCCATCAACGCCAGCGCTCTCTCAAGTGTGTTTTCAAGTTCACGCACATTCCCGGGGAACGGGTGTGTGCGCAATTCATTGACTGCCGCAGAAGAAAGCAGGGGTGGCCTGATACCCGCTGCATGAGCTAACCGATCAAGAATATGAGTTGCCAGCAATGGAATGTCTTCATGGCATTCGCGCAGCGCGGGCATGCGTAATTCAATCACATTGAGTCGGTAAAACAGATCCTGACGAAACCGTCCTTGCTCAACCAGAACCTTGATGTCCTGGTGGGTCGCACAGATTACGCGTACATCAACATCGTCTTCGGTGGGCGCGCCAATTTTGCGCACCCGCTTTTCCTGAATCACACGCAACAGCTTTACCTGCATGGCTAAAGACAAATCAGCCACTTCATCGAGAAATAAGGTTCCCCCGTTGGCTGCCTGAAAAAAGCCGTCTCGATCTTCATTCGCCCCGGTAAATGCACCTCGGCGGTAGCCGAAGAACTCGCTCTCCATCAGGTTTTCGGGAATGGCTCCGCAATTAACTGGCACAAACACACGATCACGCCGTGCACCGAGTTGATGGATTAATTGCGCGGCTAATTCTTTGCCGCTACCAGACTCGCCGGTGATATGTACCGGAGCTTGACTACGCGCAACGCGCTCAATAAGCGCGCGCACCTGCTGCATAGTGGGCGAATCGCCAAGTAGCCGAGCTTCAGCGCCCACCCCAAGCGCTGGCTCTGCCCCGGATAACTCTAATGCCAGTCTGACCAGATTTCTTAGTTGATCCAGTGAAACAGGCTTGGTGACGTAATCAAATGCGCCCTCCTTTAATGCGGCGACTGCATTTTCAGTGCTGCCATAAGCGGTGACCACAGCTACCGGCAGATCGGCCATCGCTTCATTTACATGGCGTACTAAATCAAGCCCTGTGCCATCGGGTAAGCGCATATCAGTCAAACACAATTGGTAGCGCTGATTCGCCAGCATGGTGCGGGCTTCCGCCAGGGTTCCCGCACAATCCACCTCAAGCCCCATGCGTACGAGGGTTAGATCAAGCAGTTCACGAATGTCCGCTTCGTCATCCACGATCAAAAT
>JAYTIQ010000092.1:0-4438 GCA_043731705.1 Rugosibacter sp. | reverse complement strand
GCGCAGCGGCTGGGCCACGATCCGAAAAGCATCGAGCCGCTGGTGCCGGTCGATCTGGTCGTCGATCATTCGGTGCAGGTTGATCACTATGGCAGCAAGGATGCCTTGCGCCTGAATATGCAATTTGAATTTGAGAGGAATCATGAACGCTATCAGTTCATGAAATGGGGCATGCAGGCCTTCGATACCTTCAAGGTCGTGCCCCCGGGTATAGGCATTGTTCATCAGGTGAATCTCGAATACCTGTTCCGTGGCGTGCAACAGAGGGATGGCGTGTGCTTTCCTGATACGCTGGTCGGCACGGACAGCCACACCACCATGATCAACAGCGCGGGTGTGGTGGCCTGGGGCGTCGGCGGCATCGAGGCTGAAGCGGGCATGCTTGGCCAGCCGGTATATTTCCTCACGCCAGATGTAGTCGGGGTTGAACTGCAAGGCAAATTGCCGGAAGGCGTGACCGCGACCGATCTGGTGCTGACCATTACCGAAATGCTGCGCAAAGAAAAAGTTGTTGGCAAGTTCATCGAGTTTTTTGGTGAAGGTGCAACGCATTTGTCACTGACTGATCGCGCAACGCTAGCCAATATGGCGCCTGAATATGGTGCCACCATGGGGTTCTTTCCTGTCGACGATCTGACCGTGGCTTATTTGAAGGGTACTGGGCGTAGCGACGCGGAAGTAACGCGCTTTGAGAACTATTTCAAGGCGCAGGGATTATTCGGCATCCCTAAGCGCGGCGACATTGATTATTCAAGCACGCTGAGCCTAAACCTTGCCAGCGTTGTGCCTGCGTTGGCTGGCCCCAAGCGGCCGCAAGATCGCATTCCGTTAAGCCAGGCCAAAACCGCGTTTGCCGAAACCTTTGTTGCGCCTGCGGCAGACAATGGGTTTGCGCGCAACCCCGCCGATCTGGCGAAGCGGTTTAAAAGTCAGGACGGGTTGGATGTAGGTAATGGCGATGTGTTGATTGCCGCCATCACTTCTTGCACCAACACCTCCAACCCCAATGTGATGATCGCGGCGGGGTTGCTGGCCAAAAAAGCAGTGGAGCATGGCCTGCGTGTCGGCCCGCACGTCAAGACATCGCTTGCCCCCGGCTCGCGCGTGGTGACTGAATATCTGACGCAGTCCGGCCTGTTGCCGTATCTCGAACAACTGGGCTTTAACGTTGCAGGCTATGGTTGCACGACCTGCATTGGTAATTCCGGCCCACTGGCGGCACCGATAGAAAAGGCGGTGATAAAAAACGATCTGATTGGTGCGGCGGTGTTGTCAGGCAATCGCAATTTTGAAGCACGTATTCATCCTAACATCCGCGCCAACTTTCTGGCTTCGCCACCGCTGGTTGTGCTGTATGCGCTATTAGGCACGCTGCAAAAAGACCCACTCACCGAACCTATCGGTTACGGGAAAAATGGTGAGGCGGTCTGGTTGCGCGACCTTTGGCCGTCCAGCCTCGAGATTGAAGCCTGCATGCAAACTGCAATGAATCCGGCCACTTTCCGCCGCCTGTATGCGGACCTTACCAAAGACCATGTGTTATGGAATGCGATCAATTCGAGCACCGGGCAGGTATATGCGTGGCCGACGTCAACCTACATTGCCAAGCCCCCGTTCTTTAACAACTTTGGCATGTCACCGGTTGCGCCACCTGCGCTGCGCAAAGCGCGCGCGCTGGCTATTTTTGGCGATTCGGTAACAACCGACCACATCTCGCCTGCTGGTTCGATCAGCGCGGCATCCCCGGCCGGGCAATGGTTGCTTGATCACCGTGTCGCCAGCGCCGACTTTAATTCATATGGCTCGCGGCGCGGCAATCACGATGTCATGGTGCGCGGCACCTTTGCCAATGTGCGCATCAAAAATTTGATGCTGCTGCCCAAGGCGGATGGCTCGCGCGTGGAAGGCGGTTTGACGCTGCATCAACCTGCGGGCGAGCCAGCGTTCATTTTCGATGCCGCCATGCGCTATGTGGCAGATGGTGTGCCCACGGTTATTTGTGCTGGCGAGGAATATGGCACCGGCTCATCCCGCGACTGGGCAGCGAAGGGCACGCAACTGCTTGGTGTGAAAGCGGTTATCGCCCGCAGTTTTGAGCGCATCCACCGTGCCAATCTTATTGGCATGGGCGTTTTGCCATTGCAATTTCTTGGTATGGATTCAGCCGGATCGTTGGGAATCACTGGCAACGAGATTTTTGACATTGAAGGACTGGACGGCGAGATTCAGCCGCAGCAAGAGGTAACCTTGGTGGTTCATGAATCCAATGGCACCACGCGGCGCATCGCACTTCGCTTGCGTATCGATACATCGATTGAAGTGGATTACTACCGGCATGGCGGCATTCTGCCGTTTGTGTTGCGCCAGCTTTTGTCGGCGTAATGGTTATGGATTTTTGAGGTGCACTGAAATGAAATTTCGATTTTTTATGATCGTTGGTGCTTTAGCTTTTCTCGCCTCCTGCGCCAACGTGCGCAATCCCGTGACTGGGCAATATGAACGCACAGTCATGGATGAGCGCAGCGAGCTGCAAGCAGGGCAAACAGCGCATCAGGAGGTATTGAAAGAATACCGCGCGCTGGAAAATCCTGCGCTGCAGGCTTATGTGAATAGCGTGGGCCAAAAGCTGGCTAAATCCTCCCAGCGGGCGACGCTCGAATGGCATTTCACTGTGCTGGATAGCCCCGAAGTCAACGCGTTTGCCTTGCCAGGCGGCTATGTTTACATCACGCGTGGCATCCTCGCTTATTTGAATGACGAGGCAGAGCTGGCAGGTGTTTTAGGCCACGAAATCGGCCACGTGACCGCACGTCACGCATCACAGCGCGCCACACGCCAGCAGGCGGCAGGGGTCGGTGTGCTGCTGGCGAATGTGCTCGGCGCCGTGCTGGAGAGCAAAGGCTATAGCGGGGCGGGCGACCTTACCAACCAGATGTCGCAGATTGGCGCGGCAGGCTATATCACGTCCTATGGCCGCGAGCAGGAATCGCAATCAGACCAGCTGGGCGCTGAGTACCTGGCGCAGAACCATTACGATTCAGCGCGCATGATTGATGTCATCCGCATGCTGAAAAATCAAGAGCAGTTCTCCCAGGAAATTGCACGCAGCGAAGGCCGCACGGTGCCGCCCCGCGCTAACTGGCTGGCATCTCACCCGAGTAGCGATAAGCGCTTGGAAGACATTCGTCAAACAGCCTTGCTGCATCACGACCCCAAGGCGGCAAGTGGCCGCGACGCTTTCCTTAAGGCCACCGATGGCATCACCTTTGGCGAAAGCCGCGAAGAAGGCGTTACCCGTGGCCAGCAATTCTTCCATGAGCCCATGGGGTTTGCGCTGACGGCCCCGACAGGTTGGCGCATACAAAATACATCAAGCGAGCTGACCCTCATTAACGGCACGGGAGATGCGGCACTCATCATGCGCACCATACCCGCCGAAGCAGGCGCTACGCATGCAGATATCGTGCAAAAGATTTTCAACCCAATCAATGGCCGCACGGCGCAGGCCACCATTAACGGTTTTGCCGCGACATATTTTGTCGGCACGGCGCGCGTTCAGTCAGGCGGACAAACCGGCACGCAAAGTGTGGATGCGACCATTATCACCGGGCCAAAACAACAGAATTATCTTTTTCTGCATGCCGCCAAGAGTGCAGAAGCCTTGCAACGCGAACGTGAAACGTTGCTCGCAGCAGAAAAAACATTTCATGCGATCACCGATAAGGAGCACTCCTTAGCCCGTCCTTGGAAAATTCACCTAACCGCATTTCCACAAGGCGGCTTTGCTCAGTTGGCCAAGCGGTCTGCCGCCACACTGCCGCACGCAGAAGCACAACTACGCCTGATGAATGGCGCTTACCCTGATGGCGTGATCAAGGCAGGGACGCAGGTAAAAATTGTGGAGTGAATCGATTCTACCTTGTTATAGCTGCGTGCTGATCGTGATATGTTTTCCCGTACAGACGAAGGGTAAGGAGAGTTGGGAATATGACGTCTAATGCTGAAAATAATTCGATCCTTTTAGTTTTAAAAGAATACTTACTCTGACCCCAATGTTTCCTCTCGGCATCACCGACCTGCGCCGCGACAAGCGCATCAACTTCGGCGGCGGCATCTGCGGCCTCCCTGAACTCGAACGCCGCGTCGATTCCAGCGAAATGGCGGTCGCCTTCGCCCTCTACCCGACGCGCATGGAACAATTGATGAAAGTCGCCGACAGCAACCAGGTCATGCCGCCCAAATCCACCTGGTTCGAACCGAAGCTCGCCGACGGGCTGGTGTTGTATGTGCTGGATTGATTCCTGTACCGCAAGCTGATGCTGGTCTTGGAAACGTTGCCTGCTAAAGGGCACAAGCTGAGATTCCTCGCCGAAGAAAGCAAGCGATGATATTGCCCCGGAAACACTGAGCAACATCATGAAGCAGTCCGGTTTGCAGA
>JAYTIQ010000091.1:0-2505 GCA_043731705.1 Rugosibacter sp. | reverse complement strand
TTGCCCATGCGTTTGCCGCTCGCGAAACGCTCATGGCACAGCTGCTTGCCGAAAAAACCGACGCTTATCGGCTGTTTCACGGCACCGTTGAAGGTCACTCAGGCCTCACTGTGGATCGTTATGGCGATTTGCTGTTGGTGCAATGCTTTCACAGCCCGCTCACGCCAGAATTATTGGCGGAACTCACTGCGTTTTATGCTGAAAAGCTGCCTGAATTAGCCTTGGTGTACAACGATCGCAGCCAAGCCAACTCACGCATCGCGAATGCCCTCACCGCTGAACAACTCGACATCGCCAGCGCGCCCCGCGAAGCACATGAGATGGATGTGACGTATCGCATTCAAGGGCGTCATGCCGGGCAAGACCCGTGGCTGTTTCTTGATCTGCGTGCCGCACGGCGGCGGGTGATGCAGGAAATCGCCGGTAAATCGCTGCTCAATCTTTTTGCCTACACTTGTGGCGTCGGCATCGCCGCAGCCAAAGCGGGGGCGCGGTTTGTGGTGAACGTTGATTTTTCAGAATCCAGCCTGAAAATCGGCAAAGAAAACGCACGGTATAACACCTTAGCCGTCCGCCCCCGTTTCATCAAAAGCGACGCCTTTGCCGCCATGCGTCAGCTTTCCGGGCTGGGTCAGGCTGAGTTCGTGCGCGGCAAACGCATGCCGCCATTTCCTAAACTCGAAGAGCAAACCTTTGATTGCGTTTTTCTTGACCCGCCGAGTTATGCCAAAAGTCCATTTGGCGTGGTAGACCTCGTCAATGATTACGCCTCAGTCTTCAAGCCCGCGCTGCTATGCACGACTGAAGGCGGCATGTTGCTCTGTACCAACCATATCGCGAATGTCTCGCGCGAAGCTTGGCTTGATCAACTACAGCGTAGTGCTATCAAAGCCGGTCGACCGATCCGTGAATTTGAATGGATTTTGCCGGAAGCGGATTTCCCCAGCAGGGATGGCGAGCCGCCCCTTAAAGTGGTGCTTTTGCGCGTTTAAATTGACCTGTTCACGGCTTGAATACGCCGTAAATGTAGGGTAACCCCAGGCGAATCTCTATGATTTAGCTTGAAAATCTGCGATAATGCGGGCCGAATTAGCTACGCGCTATGGCTATACCCTGATTTTCTCTGATTTACATTGCTTCACTTCGGCTTTACCGCCTCATCTGCCTTTCTCTGCGTTACGCGGGAACACCATGACAACAACTAATGACACTCCCATCGGGTTCGCCCAACTCGGGTTAAAGCCCGCTTTACTCTCCGCTTTGGCCGAAGTTGGCTACGAGACCCCCTCGCCTATCCAGGCTGCCTGCATCCCGCCACTGTTGGCGGGGCTGGATGTGCTTGGCGAAGCGCAAACCGGCACCGGCAAAACAGCTGCCTTCGCCCTGCCCTTGCTGCAAAAAATTGACGTATCGATAGCTAAACCACAAGCGCTGATCCTCACCCCCACGCGCGAATTGGCCATTCAAGTCGCTGAAGCATTGCAGCGTTATGCCAAACACATCCCGGGCTTTCATGTCTTGCCAGTGTATGGCGGGCAGAGCATGGTGGTGCAGTTGCGCCAGCTCTCGCGCGGCGCGCATGTCATCGTCGGTACGCCTGGCCGGGTGATGGATCACCTGGAGCGCAAGAGCTTGGTGCTCGACAAGCTCAGCTTCATGGTGCTGGACGAAGCCGATGAGATGCTGCGCATGGGCTTTATTGATGATGTGAAATGGATACTCGAACACACTCCGGCTTCACGACAAACGGCGTTGTTTTCTGCCACCATGCCCGATGTGATCCGCCGTGTGGCGCACCAGCATTTGCGGGATCCCAAAGAAATAAAAATCCGTTCGGCAACCAGCACCGTGGTTACCACGCAGCAGTTTTATTGCCAGACGCACGGCGGGCAAAAAATCGAAGCGTTGACGCGCATTCTTGAAGTTGAAGCGGACTTTGATGCGGCGATTATTTTTGTGCGCACCAAAATCGCGACAGTTGAATTGGCCGATAAACTCGAAGCCCGTGGCTACGCTGTAGCCGCGCTGAATGGCGATATGACGCAAGGCTTGCGTGAGCAAGTCATCGAGCGCCTGAAAAGCGGCAGCCTGGACATCGTTGTTGCCACCGACGTTGCCGCGCGCGGCATTGACGTATCGCGCGTCAGCCATGTGATCAACTACGATGTGCCCAACGACACCGAAGCCTATGTGCATCGCATTGGCCGCACCGGCCGTGCGGGCCGTACGGGACGCGCCATCCTGTTCATCACCCCGCGCGAAATGCATATGTTGAAAGTGATCGAACGCGCCACGCGGCAGAAAATTGAACCACTGGCCATGCCCACACCAGGCGAAGTGGCCAACCGTCGTGTGGCGCAATTTACACAGCAGATTCTAGACACCCTAAAAACCGAGAAACTGGATTTCTTTTTTGATGTGATTCGCGACATGGAAACCGACCACAACATCGGTGCCCGTGAAATTGCCACCGCGCTGGCCTGGCTTGCTCAACGCGAACGGCCA
>JAYTIQ010000090.1:0-10010 GCA_043731705.1 Rugosibacter sp. | reverse complement strand
GGGCCTGGCTATCGCGTGTATTTCGCGCAGCGCGGCATGGAAGTTGTAATTCTGCTGGCGGGTGGCGAGAAGTTGTCGCAGGCAAAAGACATCAAGGCGGCGCTGAAACTGGCGCGCGAACTGTAGAAAGGAGAGCGGACATGACACTCAAGCTGCGTAAATGGGACGTCGTAGAACACTTGAAGACCGATGAAGATATCGCGCTTTATCTGGACGCCTGCCTGGAAGAGGCGGGTGATGATGCAGCGTTCATCGCCAAGGCGCTGGGTGACATCGCTCGTGCCAAAGGCATGAGCCAGCTTGCCCGCGATACTGGTTTGGGGCGCGAGAGCCTGTACAAGGCGCTGTCCGGCGAGGGAAATCCGAGCTTCGCCACCATTCTCAAAGTAATGAGTGCGCTGGGTGTCGAGTTGCACGTCAAACCGCACGCCGATGCGCGCCCCACAACGGCGCAACACTGATTGATTGCCGTCTCATCAGCGCCGACTTTTGTGCAATTACCTCTGAATAAATTCTCTCATAGGTCTATGCAATACCCATGGAATACAGCGTGAGTCGCTATAAAACCTTTTTCTTGAGTCATGCTGCAACATACGAGCGGATGAACTCATCCTCATGGCAAGAGGCTCAAGCCACGTTTGGTGTTTTATTGCCGAATACTTTCAATAACTAAGGAACTCTATGAGCCAAACCGATAACACCAAGCCATATCTATCGGCAGATTTCGGGGAACAAGGCGGTCGCTTTGATTGGGAGACACCAGAAGAAGCGTTAAAGTGGATCGATCAACTGCGGGAGCAATGGAGTTGGCTTGTAAACCAAGGACATGATTCGACGCAGCAGACTTGGCAATTAATCACCAATGGACTTAACAATCCAATCGAACATATTCAACGTGCCCAGAACTACCAGAATCAGGGCCATCAAGAAAATGCAGAAAACAATATTGCTGCTGCTCGATCGAATTTGGAGAGCTTTATCAAGTCGCGGCCTTGGCTTCTTTCCCATAGCGCACAACGTCAATTTGTTGAAGAAATGCGTGATGCTGGTAAGTCCGTTGAAGCATCTTTAATTGTCGCAAATTGGGCGGAGCAAGACCTTGGGGGAGCACCTGTCCGGATAGTTGTCGCGGCATTGCTGCAATGGGAGCTCTACGAGCGTGGCATCAAAGATCGCATGAAAACGGAGAGCGCCACATTAAAGCGCTTAGCCGGAGATATGCAAACCACACTTACTCAATACCAAGAGGCAGAACGTACTCAATCGGCGCAATTCGAAGGTTTGCATTCACAATTTACTGAACAGGCTACGGCTCAAAAAAATACCTTTGATTTGACTCAGCAGGACCGCGATGCCGAGTGGAGGCAACAGATTGAGGACACGCAGACTGAACTGACTCGCCTCAAAGACACCTACGATAAACACATGGCGTTGGCTGCCCCAGTTGAATATTGGGAAAAGAAGCGCAAGAAACATGGGATGTGGACGTTTGTCTCATTTGCCGTGATTGTCGTCTGCATGGTGATAGTTGGGTTTATTTTGCATACAGAGTTGCAAGGCGTTGGAAAAGCGGTCGAAGATAATAGGGTTGCTACGCTAGCAGCTACTACAAAGTTGGCTGCATCATCGACGGGGGCGAAGCAGATGTCTGCGGGGTCAAGCACTCAAACGGTAGCGACTCTGAATGGCAGAGATCAACCAGTCTCCGGCATGAATCAAAGTTTTGTCGAGTCAGCGGCAACTTGGCGACTTGGTTCATTTATTTTGCTTGCAACGTTAAGCTTTTGGTTTATCCGCATCTTGGTTCGAATATTTCTTAGCAATCTCCACCTCGAAAATGATGCCGCTGAACGTGTGACTATGGCAAAGACCTACTTAGCCTTGATTCGAGACGGCGCATTGCCCAAAGGGGAAAGCATTAACACTGTTCTGGCAGCGCTATTCCGTCCAACCGGTGACGGCATTGTAAAAGATGAAGGCTTACCTCCCACTGCAATGGAGTGGATGACGAAGTTAGGAGGAAAGTAGAAGCTATGAGCATTAAGAATCTAGACGCTACAAACCTGATATTGATCGATCCGCAGGTACATTGATTAACATGCTATTAATGGAAAAGTCGGCGCTGGCGATACGGCGCGACGAAGCTTTTGGGGCGTAGCGCGATGCATAACGTCCCACGCGTTTTGGGTATGGTCTGGCGCATGCTGCGCCGCGACTGGCGGGCAGGCGAGCTTACGGTTGTGGGCATGGCGATTGTGCTGGCCGTGGCGGCGTTGACCAGTGTGGGATTTTTGACCGATCGCGTGGAGCAGGGCTTGAAGCTCGAAGCGCATCAGTTGCTGGGGGGCGATTTGCTGCTCACGGCAGATCATCCGTGGGCGGCGAATTATTCGCGTGAAGCGGCGGCGCGTGGGCTGCGGGTGGCGCAGAGCGTGACGTTTCCGAGCATGGTGCAGATTAACAATGCGGCCGGGTTGGCAACGCAACTAGCGGAGATCAAGGCGGTGTCGGATAACTATCCGCTGCGCGGCGCATTGCGTATCGCCCCGGCGTTGAATGCGGCGGATGCAAAAACGAAAGTCGTGCCGCGAGTGGGCGAGGCCTGGCCGGATGAGCGGCTGGCGACTGCCTTGAATTTATCGAAGGGCAGCCGTCTGGCATTGGGCAATGCCCACGTGAACATTGATGCGATTTTGACGCTGGAACCGGATCGCGGCACGAATCTGTTTGCCATTGCGCCGCGCTTGATGATCAATCTGGCGGATTTGCCGACTACGGGGCTGATTCAGAACGGCAGCCGTGTGAGTTATCGGCTGCATCTGGCGGGCGAACCTCGTGCGGTGGCTGGTTTTGGCGCGTGGGCCGAGGCGCGGTTGGGGCGCGGCGAGAAGCTGGAAAGCCTGGATAACGCACGGCCCGAGATTCGTAACATCACCGAGCGCGCACAACGCTTTTTGCGTCTGGCAGCGTTGCTCGCGGTGATTCTTGCGGCTGTGGCGGTGGCGCTGGCGGCAGAGCGTTACATGCGGCGGCATCTGGATGGCTGCGCGGTAATGCGCTGCCTGGGGGCGTCGGGTGCACAATTGCTGTTGATTCATGGCGGCGAATTTTTGCTGTTTGGCTTCTTGGCAACGGTGGCGGGTTGCGGCCTGGGCTATGCGGTACAAATGCTGTTGCAGCAGTTGCTCGGTGGTTTGTTGGTGACGGTGCTGCCTGCGGCTTCTCTCATGCCCTGGCTGCATGGCGTGTTGGTGGGTTTGATTCTGGTCGGTGGTTTTGCCCTGCCGCCATTGTTGCGGTTGCGCCGTGCGTCCACCTTGCGGGTATTGCGACGTGAGATGGCGTTCGAGCCTGCATCGGTCATGGCGTATTTTCTGGGTAGCGTGTTGCTGGCGGGATTGATGCTGTGGATGGCGGGTGGATTGAAGCTGGGCTTGATCGTGCTGTGCGGATTTCTTGTTGCACTGGCTGTGTTCGCGCTGGTGCTGCACGGCTGGGTGGCGTTGCTGGGATGGGTGAGGCCAACGGGCGGTGGCTATGGCTGGCGGCATGGGTTGGTGAACTTGCGGCGGCGCTTGAAGGCGACGCTGGTGCAGGCGGTGGCGCTCGCCTTGGGGCTTACCGCCTTGCTGCTCTTCACCGTGGCGCGGGGCGATTTATTGGCGAGCTGGCAAAAGAAGCTGCCAGCGGATGCGCCAAATCGTTTTGTGATCAATATCCAGCCCGATCAGCGTCTCGCCATCGCCGACTTTTTCAGACAACACGGCTTGCCGCCCCCCGATCTTGCGCCCATGGTGCGCGGACGTTTGGTGGCGATCAATGGCGTGGCGATTGAGCCTAAAAAGTACGCGGATGAGCAAGCGCAGCGCTTGCTTGACCGTGAGTTCAATCTATCGTGGACGGCTGATTTGCCTGCAGGCAATCGCGTGACTCGCGGGCGTTGGCATGGCAATAGTCAAACGGCGGCGTTTTCAGTGGAGCAGGGTATTGCCAAAACGCTGAACCTGAAGCTGGGTGATCGCCTGGCATACGATATTGCCGGGCAGCGCGTTGAAGCGAAAATCACTTCGCTGCGCACGCTGGATTGGGATTCGATGCGGGTGAATTTTTTTGTCATCGCGCCGCCAGGTTTTCTGGATGCCGCACCGGCAAGCTATATCACCAGTTTTTATCTGCCGGACAATCGTGGGTCTTTCATCCCGGAGTTGGTCAAGGTGTTTCCCAATTTGACGGTGATCGATATTGCCTCGCTGGTAAAGCAGCTCAATGCCACGCTCGATCAAGTGGTGCGTGCGGTGGAACTGGTGTTTGGTTTTGCTGTTTTAGCCGGGCTGGCGGTGCTTTACGCGGCGCTGCAAGCGAGTAGCGATGAGCGCCAGCATGAGCTGGCCGTGTTGCGTGCGCTGGGTGCGCGGCGGCATCAACTGGCGCGCGCGCTGCTGGCGGAGTTTTTAATGCTGGGCGCGATGGCTGGTTTGCTGGCGGGCATAGCGGCCAGCCTCATCGGCTGGGGCTTGGGGCGATTTGTGTTTCAACTGGATTATTTGCCACAGCCGCAACTTTGGTTGATTGGCATGGTGGCGGGTAGTGTGATGGTGACGACGGTGGGGTGGATGAGTTCAGTCAAGCTGTTGCGTCAACCGGCGATCGTGGCTTTGCGCGGGTAGAGGCTATATGGATGGTAGTTTTTTGAACAGGCTCGCTACCATGCCGTGTTAGAATTCGCGCCGTTCCTGGCAGTGGATTTGCAGCAGCATCCTGCCAGAATGAGCAGCGGCCACCCGTGATTTGTGTGGCCGCTTTCCAATTGGATTTTGCAGGTTTTAATTTGTTGTTCTGGAGCAAGCATTCATGCCGGTTGTCATTACCCTGCCCGATGGTTCAAAACGTGAATATCCACAGCCGTTGACGGTGGCCGAAGTTGCCGCGTCGATTGGTGCGGGGCTGGCCAAGGCGGCGCTGGCGGGCCGTGTGGATGGCCAGTTGGTGGATACCTCATGCCTGATTACGCAGGATGCACAGCTGGCCATCGTGACTGAAAAAGATGCTGATGGGCTGGAGGTGATTCGGCATTCCACCGCGCATCTGTTGGCGTATGCGGTGAAAGATTTGTTCCCCGAAGCGCAGGTGACAATAGGCCCGGTGATCGACAATGGGTTTTATTACGACTTTGCCTACACCCGCCCCTTTACGCCAGAGGATTTGGCGGCGATTGAAAAGCGCATGGCCGAGTTGGCGAAAAAAGACTTCCCCGTGACGCGCGAAGTGGTAGCGCGCGATGAGGCAGTCAGGTTTTTCACCGGCTTGGGCGAGTATTACAAGGCCGAGCTGATTGCGGCGATTCCGCAGGGCGAGGATGTATCGCTCTATCGCGAGGGCGATTTTGTCGATCTTTGCCGCGGCCCGCATGTGCCTTCAACCGGCAAACTCAAGGTTTTCAAGTTGATGAAAGTGGCCGGCGCGTATTGGCGCGGTGACTCCAAGAACGCCATGTTGCAGCGGATTTACGGCACGGCGTGGGCCAAGAAAGAAGACCTTGAAGCCTACTTGCACATGCTCGAAGAGGCCGAAAAGCGCGATCATCGCAAGCTGGGTCGCCAGCTTGATTTATTCCATCTGCAAGAAGAAGCTCCCGGCATGGTGTTCTGGCATCCGCATGGCTGGACGGTGTGGCAGGAAATCGAGCAATACATGCGTCAGGTGTATCGCGACAACGGCTATCAGGAAGTACGCTGCCCGCAGATTCTGGAACGCACGCTGTGGGAAAAATCCGGCCACTGGGAACATTACCATGAGCACATGTTCACGACCGAGTCGGAAAAACGTGACTATGCGGTAAAGCCGATGAATTGCCCCGGGCATGTGCAGATTTTCAATATGGGCATCCGTTCCTACCGCGATTTGCCGTTGCGTTATGGTGAGTTTGGTTCGTGCCACCGCAATGAGCCTTCGGGCGCGCTGCACGGCGTGATGCGCGTGCGCGGCTTTACGCAGGACGATGGCCATATTTTCTGCACCGAAGACCAGATTCAGCAGGAAGTGACGGCTTTTAATGATCTGGTGCGGCAGGTGTATGCTGATTTTGGTTTTACCGAGGTGGCCGTCAAGCTGGCCTTGCGCCCGGAAAGTCGCGTGGGTGAAGATGCGTCATGGGACAAGGCTGAAAATGCCTTGCGTGCATCGTTGTCAGCCAGTGGCTTGGCTTGGGAAGAACTGCCCGGCGAAGGTGCGTTTTACGGCCCGAAAATTGAATTTCACATCAAGGATGCGATTGGTCGTTCATGGCAGTGCGGTACGGTGCAGGTCGATTTTTCCATGCCGCAGCGTCTGGGCGCTGAATTTGTTGGCGAAGATAACTCACGCCATACGCCCGTGATGTTGCATCGGGCGATCCTCGGTTCCCTTGAGCGTTTCATCGGCATCCTGATCGAAAACCATGCGGGCGCTTTCCCTCTATGGCTGGCACCGGTGCAGATTGTGGTGATGAATATTTCCGAAGCGCAGGCGGATTACGCGATAGAAGTAACCCAGTTATTACAAAAAGCAGGCCTTCGCGCGATAAGTGATTTGCGTGGAGAGAAAATAAACTATAAAATACGCGAACATAGTTTGTTGAAGCGGCCTTACATCGTTGTTGTAGGTGACAAGGAAAAAGCCGCCGGGTTGGTCGCTTTGCGTGCCCGTGGCAATCAAGATCTCGGGCAAATGTCCCTTCAATCCTTGGTTGAACACTTGCTGGATGAGAAAAACAGCAAGCGTGGTACTGTTATTGCGGTCTAATATATTGTTTTTACGGAGAATCGAACCATCGCTCAAGATAAGTCGCAGCGTCTGAATGACGAAATTACGTCCCCTGAAGTCCGTTTAGTTGGAGAAGATGGCGAGCAGTTAGGTATTGTTCTAATACGTCAAGCGCTGACACTAGCTGAAGAGGCTGGTCTGGATTTAGTGGAAATTGCGCCGACTGCCGTGCCCCCTGTATGCAAGATCATGGACGTTGGCAAGTTCAAGTATCAGGAAGCCAAGCGTTTGCATGAGGCGCGACAGAAGCAAAAGCAGGTGTTGGTCAAGGAAATCAAGTTTCGTCCCGGTACGGATGAAAATGATTACCAGATCAAGTTGCGTAACGTTATAAAGTTTCTTGGTGAAGGCGACAAGGCAAAAATTACCTTGCGTTTTCGCGGGCGTGAAATGGCTCATCAGGAAATCGGCATGCGTATGCTGGAACGTATCAAGGCAGATCTTGTGCAAGAGGCAATGGTTGAACAGTTTCCGAAAATGGAAGGTCGCCAACTCGTCATGGTACTGGCGCCATCCAAGAAGAAAGTGCATTAAGAGTATCTTGTAAGTTAATTGATTTTTAATAAGTTTATTAAAGAATTTCTCTGTCAAGTGTAAGCTGGATGGAGATAAGAAGTGATGGCGGGTCATCAAGCATTCCCAAGGCGGGAAACACCTGGCTGTCATGTAATAGGGAGATCTTCGATGCCGAAGATGAAGACCAAGAGCGGTGCCAAGAAGCGCTTTATCGTGCGCGCTTCCGGTAGTATCAAGCGCTCACAGGCGTTTAAACGTCACATTCTCACCAAGAAAACGACCAAGACCAAGCGTCAGTTGCGCGGTATGCTCACGGTTCATGCCTCCGATGTTAAATCTGTTCGCGCAATGCTGCCGAACGCTTAAGGAGACTAAAACATGCCTAGAGTAAAACGTGGTGTAACGGCGCGCGCGCGTCACAAAAAAATTCTCGACAAGGCCAAGGGTTACCGCGGCCGCCGCAGTACGGTCTATCGCATCGCCAAAGAAGCGGTGATGAAGGCAGGGCAATACGCCTATCGCGACCGTCGGCAACGCAAGCGTCAATTCCGTGTGTTGTGGATTGCCCGTATTAACGCTGCTGCGCGTGAGTTGGGCATGAAGTACAGCACCTTGATGAATGGCTTGAAAAAAGCTTCCATCGAAGTGGATCGCAAGGTTCTGGCTGATCTGGCCGTGTTTGATAAGCCAGCCTTTGCTGCGCTGGCGAATCAGGCTCGGGCTCAGCTTTCCCCTTCAGCTTGAATGTAGCGTAAGCAAAAAAAGGAGGCCCAAGAGTGTTTGGGGCCTCCTTTTTTCAATTGCAACCGCTGTTATTGTTTTTTGCCCATGCTATTTTGATGATCGATGGATAATCTGGACCAACTGGTGGCATCAGCGATTGCTGATTTTTCGCTGGCGACTGAACCTGCCAAGCTGGAAGACGCCAAGGCTATTTATCTTGGCAAAGAGGGCTCGCTTACGGTTTTGCTCAAAGGGCTGGGCAAGCTGCCGCCGGATGAGCGCAAAGTGGCAGGTGCGGCCATCAATGTGGCGAGAGAACATATAGAGTCGGCGCTGGTGGCACGGCGTGACGAGCTGAAAAATGCCCGTCTTGAGGCACAATTAGCCACTGAATCACTGGATATCACCTTGCCAGGGCGCGGCATGCCGCGTGGCAGCCTGCACCCGGTAACCAAAAGCCTTCTGCGCATCGAACAGCTATTTCGCTCGATCGGTTTCGATGTAGCCGATGGCCCTGAAATTGAAACAGATTGGCATAATTTCACAGCGCTGAATACGCCTGAAAATCATCCGGCACGTTCGATGCACGACACCTTTTACCTCAAGGGTGAAGATGGCAACGTGCAAGATGATGTGCTGCTGCGCACGCATACCAGCCCGGTGCAGATTCGTACCATGCTGGCTCATGTCGAGCGCTACAAACATTTCGACACGCTGCCTGAGCTGCGCGTGATTTGCCCCGGTCGGGTTTATCGTGTGGATTCCGATGCCACGCATTCGCCCATGTTTCATCAGGTCGAGGGTTTGTGGATCGGTGAACATGTCAGCTTTGCTGATCTGAAAGGGGTAGTCGCGGATTTTCTGCGTCGATTCTTTGAGTCAGACGATATGAAGGTGCGCTTTCGCCCGTCCTTTTTCCCCTTCACTGAACCTTCTGCCGAGATTGATGTGGCCTTTACGAGTGGACCATTGCAAGGTCGTTGGCTGGAAATTGCAGGTTGCGGCATGGTGCATCCGAACGTGCTGCGGTTTGGCGGTTTCGACCCTGAAAAGTACACCGGTTTTGCCTTTGGCATGGGGCCGGATCGCCTGGCGATGCTGCGTTATTCCATTCCCGATTTGCGCTTGTTTTTCGAAGGCGATTTGCGTTTTCTTGCGCAATTCAATTAAACCCACGCTCACGTTGATCACCTGATTATGCAATTTTCTGAATCCTGGCTGCGCAGCCTGTGTAACCCGCCACTTGATACTGAAGCGCTCTGTCATGTGCTGACCATGGCGGGGTTGGAAGTAGAAGAAGTCAAGACCGTTGCGCCCGAGTTTTCTGGCGTGTTTGTGGCGCAAGTACTGACGGTCGAAAAACACCCTGACGCTGATAAACTCAATCTGTGTTCTGTGGATGCAGGGCAGGGCAGGCTGTTGCACATTGTTTGCGGTGCGCCGAATGTGGCTGCCGGATTAAAAGTGCCTTGTGCGGTGGTGGGTGCGCGCTTGCCCGGCATGGACATCAAGCAAGCCAAAGTGCGTGGCATAGAGAGTTTTGGCATGCTGTGCTCCTCACGCGAGCTAGGGTTAGCGGATGACAATAGCGGTTTGCTGGTGCTGCCAGAAGAGGCCGTTGTCGGTGAAAACATTCGCACTTGCCTTGATCTTGATGACCAGCTCATCACCATCAAGCTGACACCGAACCGTGCCGATTGCTTGTCGCTGCTGGGCATTGCGCGTGAATTGTCGGCATTGACCGGCGCGCCGCTGATTTTGCCTGTACCACATGATGCTGCACCTGTGGCGGCTAGCCATCAAGATCAGCGGACAATTATCCTTGATGCGCCCGCCGCTTGTCCGCGCTATTGCGGCCGTATTCTGCGCGGTGTGAACGCACAGGCGCGTACCCCTGGATGGATTAAACAGCGTATTGAGCGCAGCGGCATTCGCTCGATTTCAGCGGTAGTGGATATCACCAATTACGT
>JAYTIQ010000089.1:0-8329 GCA_043731705.1 Rugosibacter sp. | reverse complement strand
TCCGGCGAGCGGCCCCCCGGGATAATCTGCTGGTGTAATGCCCACCACGATGGCGCTGTTGGCGTTGCGCTCATTGCGTGAATACTGGCTCATGCCATTGGTGACCAGACGCCCAGGTTCAGAGGCTGCAGCAACCACGGTGCCACCGGGACACATGCAAAAACTATAGGCTGAGCGTGCGTTTTTAGCGTGATGGACGAGCTTGTAATCCGCTGCACCCAGAATAGGGTGTCCGGCTGCTTTGCCGTAACGCATCTGATCAATAAGCGACTGAGGGTGTTCAATCCGCACGCCAATCGAGAATGGTTTGGCTTCGAGAAAAACACCGCGTGCGTGAAGCTGGTAGAAGGTGTCGCGCGCGCTATGGCCCAGGGCCAGAACCACATGGTCGGCAGCGATATATTCTCCGCTGGCGAGCAGCAGGCCACGCATTTGGCCTTGCTCGATTTGAAGATCGGTCACGTGGCTCTGAAAGCGAATTTCACCGCCCAACGCCTCAATGCTGGCGCGCATGTTTTCCACCACCGATACCAGGCGAAATGTGCCGATGTGGGGTTTGGCGACATAGAGTATTTCTTCTGGCGCACCAGCTTTGATAAATTCAGTCAGTACCTTGCGGCTGCGATATTCCGGGTCCCGAATCTGGCTGTAGAGTTTGCCATCAGAAAAAGTGCCCGCGCCACCTTCGCCAAACTGCACATTGGATTCCGGATTAAGCACGCCCTGGCGCCAGAACTTCCATGTGTCCTGGGTACGCTCGCGAACAGATTTCCCCCGTTCGAGAATCAGCGGGCGAAACCCCATCTGCGCTAAAAGCAAACCCGCAAACAAACCGCATGGCCCGGTGCCAATCACTACGGGGCGTGGATGTTGTTGCGTTGATTGTGATGGTGTTGCCGGTGCTTGAGTAACGAAGTGATATTGCGTATCCGGCGTTTGCCCAATATGCGGGATATCTTGCAGGCGGTTTGCCACCGCTTGTTCATTTTTCAGCGTGACATCCAGCGTGTAGGTGAGAATAACGGCCGAGGATTTACGTGCATCCACGCTGCGGCGATAAATGTTGAAGTCGAGCAACTCATCAGGAGCGATGCCGAGGCGCTTGATAATCGCCGCTCGCAAGTCTTCTAGCGTGTGATCGAGGGGTAGTTTAAGCTCGTTGAGGCGCATGGCACGCTGGGATCAACACGGTTGCAGGAGTTGCGTGTTGGTTTTTACACTGGCCTGCAACGAGCCATAGCCAATCGCACAAAGTATCAAGGATTAGCGACAGCGCGACTATCCCGCAGGAAGTATTCCGTGTCACCAAAACAGGTGCCGGGTAAGCCCTTGTGCTGCTCATAAGTCACGGCAACGCGCTGCCCCATTTGGCTGTTGAGTTTGGCGGCTAGCGCATCATCATGTATTGTGAAGAGAAATTTTTCCGGCATTGAGCCGGGAACAGCGACCAGGGTTAATTCGCCTTCCCATGTTTTGCATAACCAGCCCTTGCGCGAGAGCTTTTGCACAAAGCCCGCGCGTTCGCCGTCAGAGTAAGAATACTGAAACGCCAGCCAGACATATGCAGCAAACAACATCGGCGCAATCAGCAACGGGATGATCAGGAACTTGAGCATTCCTGATTTTGCGGCCTTGGCAGGCTGAGTGGGTTGAGCCGGAGTGGTTGCGTTTGTCATTGAGTTAATAACGATGGGTGAACAAAAGCGTGGGTTGAAACTTACTTAACCCGGTTGCGATATTCTGCGGTGCGAGTGTCAATTTCAATCTTGTCGCCAATTTCAACGAACAGCGGCACGGGTAATGAAAAGCCTGTGGTGATTTTGGCGGGTTTCATGACTTTGCCAGAGGTGTCGCCTTTCACTGCGGGTTCGGTATAGACCACTTCGCGCACAACGCTGTTCGGCATTTCAATGGAAATTGCTTTGCCGTCATAGAACACCACTTCAACAGGCATGCCATCTTCAATGTAATTGACGGCATCACCCATGTTTTCGGCTTCGACCTCATACTGATTGTAATCGGCGTCCATGAAAACAAACATGGGCTCTGCGAAGTAGGAGTAAGTGCATTCTTTACGATCGGGCACGACTTGGTCGAACTTGTCATCGGCCTTATAGACGGCTTCAGACGCAGCACCGGTGAGCAGATTCTTGAATTTGAATTTAACCACCGCTGAGCTACGGCCGGATTTGTTGTATTCGGCTTTTTGTACAACGAGGGGGTCATTGCCGACCATGATGACATTACCGGCGCGGAGTTCTTGGGCGATTTTCATTTGAATACTCTTTCGTAGGAGTTTGCTTCCAGCAAGGTGGGACAATAAAAAGCTTAATCGACTATTTTAGCCGGTCAAGGCAGAACTGCACAAGATTGCTGGCAAGATTTGTTTGCCTGGCGAGCGCAGCAGGCCAGCGCAGCGTTGCGCGAGTTAACGCAGGCAGCGCAGCGGCGAAGGCAGGCCAGTTGAGTGCGCCTGCGCCATTCCACGCATGCCAGAAGGTGGTTATTGCATCAATCGCCGTATTATCAGCGCCGACTTTTCGCATGTAACGATGAAGAAACGCATCGAGTTTTATCCGATGCACATCGTCCGCCTGCGGATAAATCTGCCAGACAAAAGGCTTGCCCGCCCACTGGGCGCGCACGAAGGAGTCTTCACCTCGCACGAAATTCAGGTCGCAAGCCCAGAGCAGTTCGTCATACCGCGTTTGCGGCAGAAAGGGCAGCGGGTGCGTGCTGAGCGCGCCTTGCTTGAGGGCTTTAGCATTGCTGCCCGGCAGCAGCAAATGGATGGGGCATTCGGATAGCGCCAGCGTCTGCATCAGTTGCGTGACGGGCGCGGTGGGATAGCTGAATAGCGAGATCGTTAGCTCGTCCGCCATTTTTTCCGGCAAGCCGAACTCGGCACGAAAAGCGGCGGCATCGAAGGTTGAACGGCGCGCATCGTAGTCGGCTTCGCGCAACAGGCCGCCGCTGCGTTCATCGAACCCGGGGAAGAAAAAATGTTTCACCAGCGGCAGGCGTCGATGTGGCGAAGGCAAGCCATGCATTTCGCCCACCCAGTCTTCGGCCGAGAGATAGTCGAGATTGAGCCACACGGGTTTTTTCTCGCGCCGCGCCATGGCCTCGGTGTACACCTCGGGCAGCGTGCAGGCAAAGGCTTCGATGACTACGTCGGCCGGGCTGTCGTGTGGTGCATCGGACGACACTGGGGGCAACACAGGGGGCAGCACAGCGTGCGTCCAGGGCACAACGGTGACGGGGCTTTGTGCGTGATCAGGGGCCAGCAGAGTCAGCGGCGCCGGGTTGTCGATATACAGCCGCACTTGCCAGCCGTATTCTTCGGCCAGTTGCCGGGCAAGACGCCAGCACACACCGGCGTCACCATAGTTATCGATGACCACGCAAAAAATATCGCAGTGAACAGGGCGGAAAGCGGGGCCGGGAGATAGCGTGTTCAGCATAAGAGGCGGTATCCTATCCGAATGAACTCGACCGAAGGAAGTGCAAAGTCACTTTTACACTGTACCGAATGCCCGCGCCTGGCAACTTTTCTGGCGGATGTGCGCAGCAATCATCCGGATTATCATGCGCGGCCGGTGTTGCCCTTTGGCGACCCCAAGGCGCGCCTGCTGATCGTGGGTCTTGCGCCCGGCATGCATGGCGCCAACCGTAGCGGCCGACCATTTACGGGCGACTATGCGGGCATTTTGCTGTATGAAACCCTGCATGCGTTTGGCTTCGCTTCCCAGCCGGTGTCGGTGGCAGCAGATGACGGGCTGACGTTGAACGATTGCCGTATCACCAATGCCGTGAAATGTTTTCCGCCGCAAAACAAGCCGGAAACGAGCGAGATAAAAACCTGCAATCGCTGGCTGGCAGACGAGTTTGCCGCCGCGCCTGAAGTACGCGTAATCCTCGCCTTGGGGCTGGTGGCGCACAAGGCCGTGCTGATGGCCGCCGGGCTCAAGCAGTCGGCCTTTGTTTTTGCCCACGCCGCGCGCCACGTGCTGCCGGATGGCCGCGTGCTCATCGATAGTTATCATTGCAGTCGTTACAACACGCAAACCCGCCGTCTTACCAGCGCCGACTTTTCACATGCCTTCACCCTCATCCGCAACGAGCTTTGACAGCCGCAGTTTCCTCGTCACGCTGACCGATGCGCCGGGCGTGTATCGCATGCTCGATGAAAGCGGCGGCGTGCTGTATGTCGGCAAGGCGAAAAACCTCAAGCGTCGCGTGTCATCCTATTTTCAGAAAACCGGCCACAGCCCGCGCATTGCGCTAATGCTGCAACAAGTCGCGCAGATGGAAGTGACGGCCACGCGCTCGGAAGCCGAAGCGCTGATTCTGGAAAATACGCTGATCAAAAAGCTTGCGCCGAAATACAATATCCTGTTTCGCGACGACAAGTCCTACCCCTATATCGGGCTGTCGGGCGGCACGTTTCCCCGGCTGTTCTACCATCGCGGCAGCTTTGATAAAAAATCGCGTTACTTCGGGCCGTTTCCCAATGCGCTGGCGGTGCGCGAAAGCATCCAGCTGGTGCAAAAGGCTTTTTTGCTGCGCACCTGTGAAGAAGCGGTGTTTGCGTATCGCTCCCGGCCTTGTTTGCTGCATCAGATTCAGCGCTGCAAAGCGCCCTGCGTAGGCTTGATCTCGGCCGAGGATTATTCAGCGGACGTGCGTCTGGCAGAGCTTTTTTTGCGTGGCAAACATTCTGAAGTCATCAACAATCTCAGCGCGCGCATGAGCGAG
Source organism: Rugosibacter sp. (assembly GCA_043731705.1). Taxonomy (GTDB): domain Bacteria; phylum Pseudomonadota; class Gammaproteobacteria; order Burkholderiales; family Rhodocyclaceae; genus Rugosibacter. Next base: position 3,571 of record JAYTIQ010000089.1, on the reverse strand, counting down.
GCAGCTGAGCAACTCAAGTTTGAAGACGCGGCGATGTTGCGCGACCAGATCAAATCCTTGCAAGCCGTGTTGCACCGGCAATATGTCAGCTCAACGCGCGAAGCAGATGTCGATATCATCGCTGCCGTGGTGGAACACGGCGAGCCGTGCGTGAACCTGGCCATGGTGCGCGGTGGTTTGCATCTGGGCGACCGCGCCTATTTTCCGCACGCCACGGGCGTCGTCGAGGCGAGTGAAGTATTGGCGGCTTTTGTGGAACAGCACTATGCCGATAAACCGCCGCCGACACGCATCATCCTCAGCCACTGGCCGCTGGATGACTTGCCGGAGGGACTGCCGGGTTTGCAAACAGGGCCGCCGAAAAACGAAATGGAACGCGCCTGGCTGGAAATGGCCGAGCACAATGCGCGGCTGGCGATGACTTCGCGCAAGCAGGCCAAGACGCGTTCCGGCAGCCGCCTCGCCGCGTTGCAGGAGGCACTGGAATTGCCCGAGCTGCCGCGTCGCATCGAATGTTTTGATATCAGCCACACCATGGGCGAAGGCACCGTCGCCTCGTGCGTGGTGTGCGTGGATGGCGCGATGAAAAAGAGCGACTATCGCCGCTTCAATATCAGCGGCATCACCGGTGGCGACGACTATGCCGCCATGCGTCAGGCATTGACACGGCGTTACGCAAAAGTCGGTGTTGGTGAGACGGCGAATGCACCTGATCTGGTACTCATCGACGGCGGCAAGGGGCAGCATGGCGTCGCGCGGGAAGTGTTTGCCGAGCTGGGGTTGGATCATTTGCAAAGCGTTGGCGTAGCCAAAGGCGAAGGCAGAAAGCCTGGCCTGGAAACCCTGTTTGTGCATGGCCGCAGCCAGCCGTTACAATTAGCCATGGACAACGCGGGCTTTCATCTGCTGCAGGAGATTCGCGACGAAGCACACCGCTTTGCCATCGTTGGCCATCGCGCACGGCGTGCCAAGGCGCGTGGCCACTCAAAGCTGGAAGATATTGCCGGCATCGGCCCGGCACGGCGCAGAAATCTGCTGGCGCAATTTGGCGGGCTGGATGGCGTGCGTGCGGCTACAATCGAAGACTTATGCCGTGTGACTGGCATCTCGCGCCATTTGGCCGAGACCATTGTCACCCACTTACGCTCATGAAATTGAATATTCCGAATGTGCTGACCTGGGGCAGAATTTCGCTTATTCCCATTGTTGTTGGTGTTTTTTACCTGCCCCTGACTTCATTTGAACAGAACTTTATTGCGACAGGCGCATTCGTTGTCGCAGCGATTACCGACTGGCTCGACGGATGGCTTGCACGCAAGCTGAACCAAACTTCTGCCTTTGGCGAGTTTCTTGACCCTGTAGCCGACAAATTGATGGTGGCTGCCGCCTTGGTGATGCTAGTGCAGCTGGGGCGTGCGGATGCTTTACTGGCTTTTGTCATCATCGGGCGCGAGATTGCTATTTCTGCCTTGCGCGAATGGATGGCGAGGATAGGCGCGGCGAAAAGCGTGGCCGTTTCTTTTGTTGGTAAATTTAAAACCGCAGCGCAAATGACTGCTATCCCGATGCTGTTATGGCATGCGCCGCTAGGCCCGATTGACGTGCAAAAGCTAGGCGCCTGGTTACTTTGGGCGGCAGCTGTGCTGACGTTGTGGTCCATGGGCTATTATTTATTCAAGGCCTGGCGAGAGATATCTGCGTTGAAGCATTGACAGTCGAGACATGAACGTTATAATTCGGGCCTGTTTTGCGGGAGTAGCTCAGTTGGTAGAGCGCAACCTTGCCAAGGTTGAGGTCGAGAGTTCGAGACTCTTCTCCCGCTCCAGATTTCAAGGAAAGGGAAAACGTTTAAACGTTTTCCCTTTTTAGTTTTACCCTGGTCTTGGTTTCAGTCATGGACTTTCAATCATGGCGCGATGGCAGAGTGGTTATGCAGCGGCCTGCAAAGCCGTGTACCTCGGTTCGATTCCGGGTCGCGCCTCCAATATCCCTGCGTGGTTTTTCCCGCGAGATACTTCATATGCGTAGTCGGCATGCCCGGGTGGTGAAATTGGTAGACACAAGGGACTTAAAATCCCTCGGCGCAAGCCATACCGGTTCGATTCCGGTCCCGGGCACCATATTAATGCATGCAACTTTTGAGCGGTGCTTGATAACTCTTGATATAGTTTGCCTCGAATACTTTCAATAAGTATTGCAATCCCAATAAACCTCACCACATTCCATTTGGAGAATCACCTCATGACAAACGCACTCTATGAAATTCCGCTCAAAAAAATCGATGGCAGCCCGGCTACCCTGAATGAACACAAAGGCGAAGTTTTACTGGTAGTGAACGTTGCCTCCAAATGCGGCTTGACGCCGCAATACGATGGGCTGGAAAAACTTCACCAGAAATTTCTGGGCAAGAAGTTTTCCGTACTCGGCTTTCCCGCTAATGATTTTGGCGCGCAAGAACCAGGCACTGACGAAGAAATTCAGCAGTTCTGCAAGACCACGTATGACGTGAAGTTTCCGCTGTACAGCAAGATCCAGGTCACTGGAGCAGACAAGCATCCGTTGTACAAGCACCTGACGACAGCCAAGCCGGATACCGAAGACCGCGGCGGCATGGAAACCATGCTGCGCGGCTACAAGATGGAGCCAACGGAAAAGCCTGAAGTCGTATGGAACTTTGAAAAATTCCTTATCAATCGTGAGGGTCAGGTCGTGCGCCGTTTTGCCCCGGATACAGCGCCGGATGCGCCCAAGCTGATCGAAGCGATTGAAGCGGAGCTGGCGAAGGGTTAAACGAAGCTAAGCATGGGCGTCGATATGAGTAACCCATCAAGGGATGATTTCTGAGGGTGCCCTGCTTGAATTTTTGCCGCTGAATGCAAGATGATTATTCTTAATCTTCTGTGTGACAACGGGCATCGTTTCGAGGGTTGGTTTGCTTCTAGCGATGCTTTTCGTGATCAGCAAGCGCGTCAGTTAGTGCAATGCACTTATTGCCAAACATCTTCGGTAACTCAGTTGCCTTCAGCGCCGTATGTCCGGCGCGGTGGGGCGACTATAACGCAGGATCGCAATATCTCGGAGGCCACTGATACCAACGGATTAACAGCAGCGCCACTGACGCAATTTACGCAACCAGAAGCCGCGCAAAAATTCTTTCAGGCCTTGGCAGGGATGGCTCGCCAGGCGGAAAATGTCGGCGATCGTTTGCCGGAAGAAGCGCGCCGGATTCATTACAAGGAAGCGCCGCCGCGCAACATTCGGGGTATTGCAACGTTCGAAGAAACCCGTGAGTTGCTCGACGAGGGCATTATGGTTTTGCCAGCGCCTGTGCCGCCGGAGAGCGAAACGCATTAGAGTTTTTTGTGGCTGCTTTTGCTTTTGCAGTGAGTTATATCAGCAGGTTCAGGATTTCGCCAGCTTGGTCAGCGTATAGAGTTTTTCCAGCGCATCGCGCGGGGTGAGTTCATCCGGTTTTAAATCGCGCAGCGCGTCCAGCGCAGGATGTGGCGGTTCGGGCAGTGGTGGTGCGCTGGCGAAAAGATCGGGCTGAGTCAGCGTACCGACTTCGCGG
>JAYTIQ010000088.1:0-8280 GCA_043731705.1 Rugosibacter sp. | reverse complement strand
CCGCTATCGACATGCGCCGTCATGCCGCTGAGCACATCCCATTCCCAGCAGAAGTTTTCCATGAACTGGCTGGGCAGCTCCACCGCATCCCATTCCACGCCATGGATGCCGGACACCGGCAGGTCGTCGACCTGGGTCAGCAGATGGTGCAGGCCGTGGCCGCATTCGTGGAACAGTGTGATGACATCATCATGGCTGAAGGTGGCCGGCCGCTGGTTGGCGCCTTCGCCCACCGGCGCGGGGAAGTTGCAGTTGAGGTAGGCGACGGGCATTTGCATGGCCGCAGCAGAAAAGTCGGCGCTGGTGATACGGCGCCGCGTGATCGCCTCGTCCATCCACGCGCCGCCACGCTTGGTTTCACGCGCATAGAGGTCGAGATAAAAGCGGCCGACCAGTTGGCCACCGCGCTCGATGCGGAAAAAGCGCACGGCGGGATGCCACACCGGCGCAGTGTCAGGCAGCACCTTAACGGAAAACAAGGATTCGATGACGCGGAACAATCCGGCCAGCACTTTATGTTCCGGAAAATACTGCTTCACCTCGTCGTCGGAAAAACTGTAACGCGCGAGCTTGAGCTTTTCTGCAACCCAGCCGTAATCCCAGCTTTCGAGCGAGGTCATGCCCAATTCGGTTTTGGCGAACGCCGTCATCTCGGCGAGGTCGCGCTCAGCGAAGGGGCGCGCCTTGTGCGCCATGTCGCGCAGGAAAGTCGCGATTTGCGCCGGGCTGTCGGCCATTTTGGTGGCCAGCGACACCTCGGCAAAATTGGCGTAGCCGAGCAGCTTCGCTTCCTCGTCGCGCAGCGCGAGCAGCCGGTTGATCACCGGGGTGTTGTCCCATTCAGCCTTGCCGAATTCCGCGGCGCGCGTGGCATAGGCGCGATACATGCGCGCGCGCAGATCGCGGTTGGCGCAGTATTGCAGCACGGGCATGTAGGACGGCGCATGCAGGGTGAATTTCCAGCCCGGCTTGCCATCCTTCTCCGCCGCCTGGCGGGCAGCGGCCTTGGCGTCTTCCGGCAGGCCGGCGATGTCGGCTTCGTCGGTAATCCATTCGGCATGCGCGTTGGTGGCATCGAGCACGTTTTCGGAAAACTTCGCGCCCAGCGCCGCCAGCGCTTCCTGAATCGCCTTGAAGCGCGGCTTTTGTTCGGCCGGCAATGCCGCGCCGGACAGGCGAAAATCGCGCAGCTCATTCTGGATGATCTTTTTGCGCGCGGCAGACAACGTGGCGAATTCAGGGCTATCCGCCAGCGCCTGATATTTGGCGAACAGCGCCAGATTCTGGCCAAGGTCGGCATAAAAACTCGACACTTCCGGCAGCAGCGCGTTATAGGCCTCGCGCCAGGGCGGCACATCATTCACCGAATGCAAATGGCCGACCACACCCCAGGCGCGCGACAAGCGCTCGCCGGCATCCAGCATCGGCTGCACGAAAGCATCCCAGGTGATTTGAATCCGTGTCTGGACGGGCGTTTCCGGCGTCAACAGTTGCGCAACCAGCGCACGGTTTTCTTCGAGCAATTGGCGAATTGCCGGCGCGACATGCTCGGGCGTAATCGTGTCAAAACGCGGCAAGCCGGTGAAATCTAGCAAAGGATTCATGGTGTGAATGGATTAAATTATCTGTAAAGGAACAACGTCCGATTATGCCGCAAGCAGGTCTTATATAATTGCACTTGCCCCTAAACACAGGATATTCCTTCATGAGCACCCGTCACGTTCGTCTCCTCATTCTTGGCTCCGGCCCGGCGGGTTACAGCGCCGCCGTGTATGCCGCCCGCGCCAACCTGAACCCGGTGCTGATCACCGGCATGGCGCAAGGCGGCCAGCTGATGACCACCACCGACGTGGATAACTGGCCGGCGGATGCCGATGGCGTGCAAGGCCCGGATCTTATGGCACGGTTCGAAAAGCATGCCGCGCGCTTCAACACCGAAATGATTTTCGACCATATTCACACCGCCAAGCTCACCGAAAAACCGATTCGCTTGGTCGGCGATGCGGGTGAATACACCTGTGACGCGTTGATTATCGCCACCGGTGCATCCGCGCAATATCTTGGTTTGCCGTCGGAAGAAACCTTCGCTGGCAAAGGTGTTTCCGCTTGTGCGACCTGCGATGGCTTCTTCTACAAGAACCAGGAAGTCGCGGTAATCGGCGGTGGCAACACAGCGGTGGAAGAAGCGCTGTATCTCGCCAACATCGCCAGCCGTGTGACGGTCGTGCATCGGCGCGACAAGTTCCGTGGCGAAAAAATATTGCAGGACAAATTGTTCGAAAAAGAAAAAGTCGGCAAGGTGGTTATCAAGTGGAACTCGACACTGGATGAAGTGCTCGGCGATAAAACTGGTGTTACCGGTATGCGCATCAAAAACGTGGCGAGCGGCGCGACGGAAGATTTAGCGCTGCATGGCGTGTTCATTGCCATCGGCCACAAACCGAATACCGATCTGTTCATTGGCCAGTTGGAGATGGAAAACGGCTATATCGTCACCCAATGCGGCCGCAAGGGCAATGCCACAGCCACCTCAGTTCCCGGTGTTTTCGCTGCCGGTGACGTGCAGGATCACATCTATCGCCAAGCCGTCACCAGCGCCGGCACCGGTTGCATGGCCGCGCTGGATGCCGAGCGTTATCTGGACGATCTGGCGTAAGGCATGAGCGGTGGGCGTGGCGGCAAGCGGCATCTTGCCCCCAGTGCCGCAAGTAAAAAACCGAAACAACGTCCCGTGCTTACCGCTGAAGAAAAAACGTTGTTTCGCGACGCCGTGGCCGATGCCCAGCCTTTGGTATCCGACCGCGTGCACTATGAGTCACCTCTACCGCCTGCAATTCCCCGTCAGCGGGAAATAGACGAAGCCGCCGCGCTTGACGAATCGTTGCATGGCCATTTACTTTCCGATCTGTTTCTTGAGGGGGGTGATGAAGCCTCCTGGCGACGCAATGGTATCTCGCTTGCCCAGTTGCGTGATTTGCGGCGCGGCCGTTGGGTGGCGCAAGCCTCGCTCGATCTGCACGGCCATACCCGTGATGAAGCACGGGTCGCCCTAGCCACTTTTCTGGCCGAATGCCAAGCCAGCGCACAACGTTGTATCCGCATCGTGCATGGCAAGGGTCAACATTCACCCGGCCGCGAACCCGTGTTGAAACATCTGGTGTTGAGCTGGCTCAGTCAGCGCCGCGAAGTGCTGGCTTTTTGTCAGGCGCGAACGAGCGATGGTGGCGCCGGTGCGGTCATTGTGTTGCTGCAATCGGCGAAAGAGAGCAGGTAACGGAGCAAAAGTCGTTCCGCTGTTGTTACCGTATAAAAACTCGGCGCTGGTGATGCGGCGAAGCAAGTCCCCTTTGCGGGCAGCGAAGAAAGATGTCAGATCGCGTCTTCACCTGTCTCGCCGGTGCGAATCCGCACGACTTGCTCTATCGGCATGACAAAAATTTTTCCATCGCCGATTTTTCCAGTGTGGGCAGATTTAACAATGGCATCAATCGCAGATGCGACGGACTCATCGGTGAGAATGATTTCAATTTTGACCTTGGGCAGAAAATCAACCACGTATTCGGCGCCACGATACAGTTCGGTGTGGCCTTTCTGGCGGCCAAAACCTTTAACCTCGGTAATGGTGAGGCCGGTAACACCCACTGCAGAAAGTGCTTCACGCACTTCGTCGAGTTTGAAGGGTTTGATGATGGCTTCGATTTTTTTCATTTGACTGCGCTCCCCATTATTTAGTTATTTAGTATTCATCTTGATAGCCCGATGTTATCGGATAGCGCCAGTCTTTGCCAAAACTGCGTTGCGTCACACGAATGCCGACCGGTGCCTGGCGTCGCTTGTACTCATTGCGGCGGAGCATGCCGACGACTTTACGCACATCGGTTTCGCTATAGCCGCGCGCGATAATTTCACGCGGGCTTTCGTCATGCTCCATGTAGGCCTCGATGATGGCATCGAGCACGGCATAGGGCGGCAGCGTGTCCTGGTCGGTTTGATCGGGTTTTAATTCAGCCGAGGGCGCGCGCGTGATGATGTTTTGCGGGATGACATCAGAGACGGTATTGCGCCAATGCGCCAGATCATACACGCGGGTTTTGAAGACATCCTTGATGACCGCGAAACCACCTGCCATGTCGCCGTACAGCGTGGCGTAGCCGACGGCCATTTCGCTCTTGTTGCCGGTGGTGAGCACGATGCGCCCGCTGCGATTAGATAAGGCCATGAGCAGCATGCCGCGGATGCGCGCTTGCAGATTTTCTTCTGTCGTATCCCACGCGGGCTTTTCCCCGAGTCCGGCAAAAGTCGGCGCTAGCGCGACGGCGAATTGCTCCATCAACGGGCCAATGGCGATCTCGTCGTATTCAACGCCGAGGCGTTTGACCATTTCGCGCGAATCATCCAGACTCATCTGTGCCGTCCATGGCGAAGGCATCATCACCGCACGAACCTTGTCTGCACCCAGCGCGTCGACGGCAATCGTCAGCGTGAGCGCTGAATCAATGCCGCCCGACAAACCAATGATCGCGCCGGGGAAACCGTTCTTGCCGAGGTAATCTTTAACGCCGAGTGTCAATGCGCCCCACAACGCGGCTTCGCTGGTGGGGGTTGCGGCTACGGTGCCTGGCAGGATTTGCCCGTCAGCGTAATCAACAAATTCCAGCGCTTCGGCAAAGACGGGCAATTGATGTGTCAGCTGACCTGTGCCATCCATGGCAAAGGAGGCGCCATCGAACACCAGTTCATCCTGGCCACCCACCAGGTTGGCATAGATGACGGGGCGGCCCGTGGCGGTAATGCGCTCACGTAGTACCTCATGCCGCCGGGCCTGTTTATCCAGATGGAAGGGCGAGGCATTGAGTGTGAGCAATAGCTCCGCGCCTGCCGCAACTGCTGCTTCAGCGGCGCCCGCTTCCCAGACGTCGGCACAGATCGCCAGCCCGCAGCGCACGCCATTGATTTCAACGATACACGGCGCATCACCCGCGGCGAAGTAGCGCTCTTCGTCAAACACTTCGTAATTGGGCAGACGGTACTTGCGGTAAGTCGCCACAATGCGGCCATCCATCAATAGTGAGGCAGCGTTGTAGGCGTCACTTTCAAGCAAGGGATGGCCAACGACAATAGGCAGCGGCGCAGTTTGCGCAAGTGCATTTAATGCCGCATGGCATGCGCGATAAAAGTCCGGCCGCAACAGCAGATCTTCTGGCGGGTAGCCACACAGCGCGAGTTCGGGCGTGAGCAGCACCTGCGCGCCACCGGCTTGGGCGCGAATGGCAAATGCCTGAATACGCGCCACATTGCCGGCAATGTCTCCCACTGTGGCATTGAGTTGCGCAATCGCGATGCGTAGCTTGGTCATGTAGGGAACTATAGCCTTGAATTCACGTGTCGTTTGACAAAATGCCAGCGGTCAGCAAACGACAAAATCAATACGCAGGTTTGTCTTTGGCGGCTTGGTAAGTGGCTACGCCGCTCATGATTTCATTTCTGGCTTCATCCAGGCCGACCCAGCCTTCCACTTTGACAAATTTGCCTGGCTCCAAATCCTTGTAGTGTTCAAAGAAATGGGAAATCTGGTTGAGCAGGCTTTGTGGTAAATCTTGCAGGGTTTTAATGTTGCTGTACAGCGTCGTGAGTTTATCTACGGGCACGGCCAGCAGTTTGGCATCTTCTCCGGCTTCGTCAACCATTTTTAGCATGCCGACTGGCCGACATCGCACTACCACGCCGGGTGGCAGCGCAAACTGCGAGACAACGAGCACATCCACCGGGTCACCATCACCGGAAATCGTATGCGGGATGTAGCCATAGTTGCACGGGTAGTGCATGGCAGTGGACATGAAGCGATCAACAAAAATCGCGCCGGATTCTTTGTCGACTTCATATTTGATTGGCTCGGAATGCATCGAGATTTCGATGATCACATTAAAGTCATCAGGTAAATTTTTGCCTGATGGCACACGATTCAAACTCATAGCCGCCCCTTGAAAAGTCGAGAATTATATCGCCTGCTTTAAGCGCAGTCGCGTTTAGTTGTTCGTGCGACTCATTGGCTAATTGATTGACAGGTCTGTTAAAGAAGAGAATACTTATGCGCTCGTTGTCCAAGAGTCTTGACGAGTTTCAACCCGGTTAGCATGTAGCCTAGCCTAAGTGAGATCAAATAAGCTAACAATCGAACAAGCGTAATCCTTTATTATTTTTAACCTTTAATTCTTAAAACAGAGGAGCAAGTCATGGGAGCCAATGAGCCCGTAACATCTTTGATTCAAACCAAATTATGGATTGGTGGTGAATTCCGTCCAGCCCAAGGCAATGCTACGTTTATCAAACTGAACCCGGAACAAGATACGCCGATGGCGGAGTCGGCTCGCGCTTCGGTAGAAGACGTCAAGCTGGCAGTGGAAGCAGCGCACGCCGCTTTTCCCAGCTATCGCATGACTACTCCCGGCCAGCGCGAAACCTGGTTGTCCAAAGCCGCGGATTTGCTCGAGCAACGTGCTGAAGACTTTATCAATGTGCTGATTGAAGAAGGGGGTTCCCCACTCTTCAAAGCACAGTTTGAAGTGAAGTTCTCCATTGATGCTTTGCGTACGGCTGCAGGAATTCCTCGTCGCGTGACGGGCATGACGCTGCCCTCCGACGTGCCTGGGCGCTTTTCGATGGCAACCCGTTCCCCCTTGGGTGTGTTTGCCTGCATCACGCCCTTCAATGTGCCTTTGATTAAAGCCTTTGTTGAGTGTAGCGGCCCCTTGGCCACAGGGAACACGGTGGTGATGCTGGCGTCTGAAGAGGCTCCCGTTGTCGCTATTCGCGTCGCTGAACTATTGCGCGATGCAGGTTTCCCAGCAGGTTCATTTAATGTGCTAACGGGCTATGGCCATGAAATTGGCGACACTCTGGTGACCCACCCGCATGTGAAAGGAGTTAATTTCACTGGCTCTACACGTGTTGGCCGTCATTTGTCAGAGCTCTGCGGCAAACACATGAAGCGCGTGCTGCTCGAATTAGGTGGCAAGAGCCCATTGATCGTTTTGAAAGATGCTGATCTGGATGCTGCCGCAATGGGCGCCGTGATGGGCATGTTTTTCTATCAAGGCCAGGTGTGCATGGGCTCCAGCCGTATTCTCGTTGAAGCGCCGGTTTATGATGATTTCCTCAAGCGCTTCAAAGGGATTACGTCCAGCCTCGGGTTTGGTGATCTGCGCGACCCAAGAACCGTAACCGGCCCGATCATTTCACAACGTCAACGCGACCGTGTGCGTCAGCATATCGAAGATGCCGTTGCCAATGGCGCTACGCTCGAAACCGGTGGCGTATGGGACGGCAATCGGTGCTCCTCCACCATTTTGACGGGCGTTAAAAAAGGCATGACGTGCTACTACGAAGAAACTTTTGGCCCGGTGACGGCTGTCTATAAAGTGGATTCAGCTGACGAAGCTTTAGCCATTGCCAACGATACTTCGTATGGTCTTTCAGCGGCGGTATACACACAAAATCTGGCTGAAGCGATGCGTCTGGCACAAGGCATTCATGCCGGTATGGTGCACGTCAATGCACCCTCACTGCAAGATGAGCCACATGTTCCCTTCGGTGGAATTGGTGATTCTGGCATGGGCCGTGAAGGCGCTGCAACGGATATCGATCATTGCACCGAGTGGAAATGGATCACGATTCAAGCACCCACAGGAGCCCCAGCGCACTGATACCTGTAATTGGGTGACATAAATTAATACCTGTAGCCTTTAACCGTGCTTAAACCACGGTTAAAGGCTACAGTCATATGAAATAAGCGAGCGAGCCAGGCATCCTTCTTTGCTCAATTGCTTCAGCCAACGTTAAACCCAGCAATCTTCGATCGATAGCATTGTCTGTGCACGACTGACTTTAGCTGTTATTTGCTACGACCTATGAAACACCGCAACAGTGGAGTACAACATGTGTGATCTATATCAATGTACCCGTCAGGGGTTGCGGTAGACTGACAAAATAGATGTATCACCAAACTGCATCATTATCTAGGGAGGGCGTTATCATGTTCCAACATCTTCTTGTACCTGTAGATGGTTCAGATCTCTCGGCAAATACGGCCGATCGTGCGATTGTTTTTGCCAAGGAAGCTGGCGCACAAATCACTTTCTTTTTTGCCAAGCCAGAATATCCCATGGCTTTTTATGGTGAAGGGGCGCTCATCGATCCAACAACGCCTGAGCGATTTGCCGAGATGGCCGAAGAACAAGCGCATGAGATTCTGAGTGAAGCCGAAACCAGAGCCGCAGCGCA
>JAYTIQ010000087.1:0-6023 GCA_043731705.1 Rugosibacter sp. | reverse complement strand
GATGACGGTGATCGTGGTAGCGGCCATCGGCGTGGTGATCAATGGCATTACCGCTGGACTCTTCATGGCCGGGCGCGAGCATGACATCAACATTCGCGGCGCGTTTGTGCACATGGCCGCCGATGCATTGGTATCCCTCGGTGTTGTATTTGCGGGCATGTTGTATCTATGGCAAGGCTGGGCCTGGGTTGATCCGGTAACCAGTCTGGCCATTGCACTGGTGATCATCATGAGTACCTGGGGCTTGTTTCGTCAGTCGCTGCATTTGTTGTTTGACGGTGTACCCGATGGGATTGATCTTGCCGCCGTGGATGCCTTGTTGCACAGCCAGCCCGGTGTGACGGAGGTGCATGACTTGCATGTCTGGGCGATGAGCACAACAGAGTGCGCGCTAACGGCTCATCTTGTGATGCCCGCCGGACATCCGGGAGATGCGGCGCTTGAGGCGATAGCTGGCGCGTTGCAACGTGATTTTTCGATTACACATCCTACCTTGCAAATTGAACTTGAAAGTCACGATCATGGTTGTCACGCAACAATCACTTGATTAAAAAGCCGACGCTGGTGATACAGAGAATACAATATGGCAAATACATTTAAAAAGGAGAAAATCTTGACTACTGAATCAAACAATCCCCGTGAATTAGCTGTTATGGTGGGTGCTACCGGCGCGTTAGGAAAATTTGTCGCACGTCGGCTGGTAGCTTCAGGCCTGGATCTGTTAGCTGTCGGACGATCAGAAAAAGAGCTCAAGTCGCTGAGCGAGAGTTCCCCTCATATTCGTTATTGCGTGGCGGACATCAGTGAGGATTCCTCTATCGAGACAATTGCGCAACATGTGGATAAAACCGTGCGCATGGCCATTCATGCGCCGGGCGTGCCGGTGGCCGGTGGCGTGTTAGAGGCGAGCCCGCTGGTGTTGGGACAGGCGGTCAACATTAAAGCCGGAGGCATGCTGCGTCTTTTTCGCGCGGTGGAAAGCCACTTGGTGCGTGGCTCGCGGCTCGTTGCCGTCGGCGGGCATTACGGTTTTGAGCCCACAGCTTATGCTGCAACAGCAGGTGTGGCCAATGCCGCGCTCACTAATTTAATGCGCCAATTGAGCTGGGCACTGGGCGACCGCGGCGTTACTGCGCATCTGGTTGCACCCGGCCCGGCAGAAACCGAACGCCTCCACGCCATTGCAACAACAAATGCAGCAAAGCGGGGGGTGACACCTGACGTGGTGCTCGATGAAATCCGTCAGCAGTCAGCTATCCACGCCTTTACTTTGCCGGAGCAAGTAGCATGGGGCATCTGCCTGCTTTTAGCCCCTGAAGCCGATGCCATGGCCGGTTCATCCTTGATGCTGGATTCTGGTCGGCGTCACGGTTTGCCATAAAAATTTCAAGGAGATCAGTATGCCTGTTGCTCATATCAACGTATTGCAGGGCCATTCGAAAGACGTTTTAAAACGTGTGATTCGTGATGTTTCAACGGTCATGGTCGAGGTGCTCGCGGCACCCAAAGATCGGTTGGAGATCTGGGTTACCGAGATTGATCCTGATCTTTGGGGTATCGCGGGCGAGCCTGCCAGTGAGGTTTTAAAAACCCGGCCGCGTGGCCAGGTTGAGATGCCGTATATCGAAATGGTCCTGATGGAAGGGCGCAGCCTGGCGCAACATCATCAATTGATTGCTGCCGTGACGGATGTGATTGAAAAAAACCTGGGCACAGAACGAAATCGTATCCGGGTGCATATTGCCAACTGCACGCCGGATCACTGGGGCATTGGCGGCATTCCTGCTGCGATCAGTAGAAAAGCAGAAATCGAAGCGCGTAAGATCGAAGTGGGCGGCGCTTAACCCTTGTGAAGGGAAGTCAATGAAACTTTCATTCTATGGTGCGGCGCGCGGTGTTACTGGCTCTTGCTATCTTGTTGAGAGCGCAGGCAAGCGACTCCTCATTGATTGCGGTTTATATCAAGGCGGTCGTGAATTAAGCGAAGAAAATGTAGCGCCCTTCGGCTTTGACGCCGCGGCGATTGATTTTGTTTTGCTCACCCATGCGCACCTTGATCATTGCGGCAGGCTGCCTTTGCTCGCCAAGCGCGGGTTTCAAGGTGAAATCATTACCACCGCCGCGAGCCGCGAACTGGCGAAGGTGGTGATGCTCGATTCTGCCCATCTGCAAGAAGAAGAAGCGCGTTGGCAATCCCGCAAACTCATGCGCCAAAACAAAGACAAGGGAGAGTTGCCGCAGCCACTGTATACCCAGCTTGATACCCTCAATTGTCTGGATTATTTCGGCCGCACAGCGCATTACAACCAGCCCATGGTCATCGCACAAGGCATCACCGCCACTTTCCTTGATGCGGGCCATATCCTGGGTTCGGCCAGTATTCATTTGCAGATTGAGGATGAGGGCGAAAAACGCAGCATTGTTTTTTCTGGCGACATTGGCAACGCAAAGCGGCCGATATTGCGCGACCCCACGCCGCCGCCCATCAGTGATGTGGTGGTTATGGAAACAACCTATGGCGACCGGCTGCACAAACCACTTGAGCCCTCTATCGAAGAACTTTATCAAGCCATTGAAGAGACTTTCCGCCGTGGCGGCAATGTCATTATTCCGACCTTTGCATTAGAGCGCGCGCAAGAGATTCTTTTTTATTTGCGTGCCGGCGTTGAAAGCGGCCGGTTACGGCACAACGTGCAAGTCTTTCTTGATTCGCCGATGGCGATTTCAGCCACTGAAATTTTTCGTCGTCATCCGGAATGTTTCGATGCAGAAACGAGAACACTATTTGATTCCGGGCAAGACCCTTTTTCTTTGCCAGGGCTGCACTTCACACATGAGTCCGCAGAATCCATGGCCCTTAACGCAATCACCAGCGGAGCCGTTATTCTTGCCGGCTCGGGCATGGCGACCGGCGGACGAGTGCGACATCACCTAAAACATAATTTGTGGCGCGAAAATTCGAGTGTCGTGTTTGTTGGATTTGCCGCCCAAGGCACTTTGGCGCGGCGCATTATCGATGGCGCTAAAACGGTCACCCTGTTTGGTGAAGAGGTTTTGGTGCGGGCGAAAATTTACACCATCAATGGATTCTCCGCGCATGCCGATCGTGATGAGCTTCTGGCCTGGCATCGACATAGCCGTGCCCCGCGTACTTTTCTTGTACATGGTGAAGAAGAAGTTATGCAAAAATTTTCCACGCAACTTTCTTTGCAAAGTCCGGATACGCATGTCGAGATGCCTGAATTAGGTCAGTCTTTTAATTTGTAAATTCGGTCGCATATAGCCTCAATAAACCTTTTCAGGAAATGGTCATGGAGTTCAAGGACTACTACAAAATCATGGGTGTTGAGCGCAGTGCAACGCAGGATGACATCAAGCGTGCCTATCGCCAGCTGGCGCGTAAATATCACCCGGATGTCAGCAAAGAGGCGGATGCCGAGGCACGCTTCAAAGAACTCGGTGAGGCGTATGAAGCGTTAAAAGATCCGGAAAAACGTGCGGCTTATGATCGGTTGGGTGCCAATTGGAAGGGCGGCCAGGAGTTCCGTCCCCCGCCGGACTGGAATGAGGGGTTCGAGTTTTCTGGTGGGGGCTTTACGGGTGGCGGCATGGGCGGTGATGGTGCAGATTACAGCGAGTTTTTTGAGCAGCTGTTTGGTCGGGCCACGCAAAGCCGAGGCGCATCCCATGGCCCATTCCGGGGTGGTGCGGGTCACGCGCATGGCACTGATCGCCATGCCAAGGTGCTGATCGATCTGGAAGACGCTTATCAGGGCGCCACCCGCATGATTGTTTTGCATGTGCCGGAAACGGATGCACAAGGCCATGTCGCTTTACGTGAGCAAAAACTGAATGTGACTATTCCGCGCGGGGTTCGTGCGGGGCAAAACATACGGTTGACCGGACAAGGCGCGCCGGGTATCGGCCAGGGCAAAGCCGGGGATCTGTACCTGGAAATTGAATTTCGACCGCATCCACACTATCGGGTGGATCAGCGCGATGTCATGCTCGATTTGCCTTTGGCTCCCTGGGAAGCTGCTTTGGGAGCGAGCGTCACGGTGCCTACGCCGAATGGCTCGGTTGATCTCAAGATTCCGGCGGGATCTGCGCCCGGTGCTAAATTGCGCTTAAAAGGCCGGGGCATTCCCGCGGCCTCAGCGAGTGGCGTGGCGGGCGATTTTTATGTGGTGTTGCAAATTGCCCTGCCACCGGCAAATGATGAGGCTGCTCAGGCGGTTTATAGTGATATGGCAAAACAGTTCCCCGGGTTTAACCCGCGCGCGAAATTAGGGGTGTCATCATGAACATGCAATCAGGAATTGAAGGCGTCATTCTTGAAGAACTGACCGAATTAACGTTGGCCGATGTGTGTCGCGCTTGTACAGCGCATGCTGAAAGCATTATCGAGCTGGTCGATGAGGGCATTATCACGCCGCAGGGTGATGCGCCGCAACGCTGGGTGTTTACTGGCGTGCATCTGCGCCGTGCGCGCGTGGTGCTGCGCTTGCAAAGCGATCTGGGTGTTAATCGCGCGGGGGCCGCACTGGCTGTGCAACTACTTGAAGAAATAGATGCGTTACGCACGCGAGTGCGAGCGCTTGAAGACCGGTGATTTTCTTGTCGTGCTGTCATGTTTGTAATATTTTCAGGATGTAATGGGCTTTAAAGGTAGGGTTTTAAAGGAATCGGCTTCATGGATATTCATTTGCTGAACTAACCAACCAAAGGAGCAATTAGTCATGGCTACGCAGAAAAAAGAGGGACAAAATGACGCACTTGAAAGTCGCGTACGGCAGGTTGTTGCAGAAGGCACGGACGTACAGGCGGCCGTGCACAAGCTCACACTGGATGCGATGAGCAACCACGCATTGAGCCTGGAATCCATCGGTCGCATCATGCAAGCCGTAGTGCAAGGCACGCGCGAAGGCGTGCAGGAGGAATTGGATAAAACCAAAACCCAGGCAAGCGTGGCCCAGGCACGCATGAAAGAAGCAGTTTCCGGGCTCGATGGGGCGCTGACGCAATTTGCCGCAGCAACAAAATTGGCGGTAGAAGAAGCCGCAGGCAAGGCGCAAAAATTCTCCAGCCAGGATATGGCGAAAACGCGCGCCGACCTGGAAAGTCTGGAAGCGCTGTTTCTGGAAACCATGAAAACTTCTGCTGCGGCAACGCGTGGGCTCGCCTCGGACATGCTGGCGGATATGGTCAGCCATGCCCGACGCACAGGCACCGCCGTGGGTGAGCAGATCAAAACTACGCTGGAAACTTTGACGCAGCAAATGACCGCTGTCAGTAAAGCGCAGATGGAGACAGGGATGCAGCTCGCCCAAACCACTGCCGACATGATGCGCAAAGCGGCTGTGGGCATGTTAACTGGCATGGTGGATCGCGTAAAACACGGTGCCGCATCCTCTAAAGCGCCACCCAGCAAGGACGATTGATGCTGTGGCAAGCGGTCACAGCCACCCGCGCATTGGCCTGGCGCTAGGCAGTGGCTCGGCACGCGGTCTGGCGCATGTCGGCGTTATCCGTGCCATCGAAGATGCCGGCATTAAAATCGATTACATCGCGGGAACCAGCATGGGTGCGTTGATCGGTGCAGTGCATGCGGCTGGAAAGCTGGGTGAGCTGGAAACCACATTTCTTGGCTTCGACTGGAAAAAGACCGTCTCTTTTTTCGATGTCGTGCTGCCCCGGTCGGGCTTGCTTGACGGGGCGAAAGTCAGCGCACTCGTGCGCAGCCATATCCATGCGGACGACATTGAAGCGCTGCCTATCGCCTTTGCCGCCGTCGCCAGCGATCTGACCAGCGGCAAAGAAGTGGTCATCCGCACGGGCGACATCATCGAAGCCGTGCGCGCCAGCATTTCGGTGCCCGGCATTTTCACCCCCGTGCGGCGCAACGGGCAGCTTTTGGTGGATGGCGGGCTGACCAATCCGGTGCCCACCAGCGCCGCGCGCGCCATGGGTGCCGATTTCATTATTGCTGTCGATCTCAATCATCAGATCGTGAATGGCAAAAA
>JAYTIQ010000086.1:0-8077 GCA_043731705.1 Rugosibacter sp. | reverse complement strand
ATGCGCGATGTCGAACGATAATTTTGTTCCAGCATCACCACTTTCAGGCGCGGATAATCGGCTTTTAACAAGCGCAGATTTTCACTATCGGCACCGCGCCAGGCGTAGATGGACTGATCATCATCCCCCACTGCCGTGAATGCATCGCGCCCCTGAGTGAGTAATTGCACCAGCCGATATTGACCGCGATTGGTATCTTGATATTCATCAATCAATAAATGCCACAAACGTTTGCGCCAGCGTGTCGCCACCTCCTCTTGCGTGGAAAACAATTTCACAGGCAAACGAATCAGATCATCAAAATCAACCGCCTGATAAGCCCGCAAGGCGCGCTCATAATCGACATACAGCTGCGCCGCGCTACTTTCCATTCCGTCCGTGGCGAGTTCTATGGCGGCATCAGGATCGATGAGTGCATTTTTCCATAACGAAATACGCGACTGCAACAAACGCAATTGCACTTTATCCACGCCACCTGACAACTCTTGTAATAATCCGGTGGCGTCCGAACTGTCGAGAATTGAAAAACCCGGCTTTAACCCGAGTGCATTGGCCTCCTGCCGCAGAATGCGCACGCCCAGCGAATGAAACGTGCTGATAATGACCCCTTTGCCGCGTTCACCTAAAATATTTTTAGCGCGCGCCTGCATTTCTTTGGCTGCCTTGTTGGTGAAAGTAATCGCCGTGATGTGTGAGGGCGCAATGCCATAGTCGCGGATGAGATAGGCGATTTTTTGCGTGATGACGCGCGTCTTGCCCGAACCGGCACCGGCTAACACCAGGAGCGGGCCATCCACATGCGTGACCGCCGTTTGTTGCGCGGCGTTTAGCGTGTGCATGGAAAAAGTTGGCGTGTTGCCAGCGCCGACTTTTTAAATCGCGCCAGCGCTGTGCGCCTGGCTGTCGGCGTGATAACTGGAACGCACCATCGGCCCACAAGCAGCATGGGTAAAGCCCATGGCTGCAGCTTCCTGCTCGAACGAAACAAAAGTATCCGGATGGACGTAGCGCAATACCGGCAAATGGTGGCCTGAAGGCGCAAGGTATTGGCCGAGGGTCAGCATTTCGACACCATGCTCGCGCATATCACGCATCGTGGCGAGGATTTCTTCATCGCTCTCACCTAAGCCCACCATGAGGCCGGATTTGGACGGGATATGCGGGTGGCGTTGCTTGAATTCTTGCAGCAGGCGCAGCGAATGCGCATAGTCAGCGCCGGGCCTGGCTTGCTTGTACAGACGCGGCACGGTTTCCATGTTGTGATTCATGATGTCGGGCGGTTGCGTGCCGAGGATGTCGATGGCTAAATCGAGACGGCCACGAAAATCCGGCACCAGCACTTCGATCTTGGTGCGCGGCGACAGCAGGCGAATCTGCGTGATGCAATCGACAAAATGTTGTGCGCCGCCATCGCGCAGATCATCGCGGTCGACACTGGTAATCACCACGTAATTCAACTTCATCGCGGCAATGGTCTGGGCAAGTTTCAGCGGCTCGTCAACGTCCGGCGGCAGCGGTTTGCCATGGCCGACATCGCAAAACGGGCAACGCCGTGTGCATAAATCGCCGAGGATCATGAAGGTGGCTGTGCCACTGCCAAAGCACTCGCCAATGTTGGGGCAAGAGGCCTCTTCGCACACGGTGTGCAATTGATGTTCACGCAAAATCTGCTTGATCTCGCCAAAGCGCGTTGCCGAATTACCCGCCTTGACGCGAATCCAGTCGGGCTTTTTCAGCGGCGTGGCGACCGGAATAATCTTGATCGGGATGCGAGCAGTTTTTTCTGCGCCTTTTTGCTTGAGGTTCATGAGATTTCCAGTTGCTGAATAAGTGCTTGAGCTAGCGCTGTGCCAACGTGCGCAAGGGGAGGAGTATCGCCTGTGTTGACCATATCCGCCAAGCGCGTGACGCGCATGCCCGCATAGCCGCAAGGATTGATTGCCTGATAGGGCGCCAAATCCACATTCACGTTCAGCGCTACGCCATGATAACTGCAACCGCCTTTAATCCGCAAACCCAGGGCGGCGATCTTGGCTCCCTGTACATACACCCCGGGCGCACCCGCCAGGCGCGCCGCATGAATGCCATAACTGGCCAACACATTGATCACTGCCTGCTCCATGCGCTGCACGAATTCACGCACCTTGAATGGCTGACGACGCAAATCGAACAACAGATAAGCCACCACTTGACCAGGGCCGTGATAAGTAATTTGGCCACCCCGATCAATCTGCACTACCGGAATGCCAATATCTTGCAACAGATGTTCGGCTTTGCCTGACAGCCCCTGGGTGAATACCGGCGGATGCTCGCACAGCCAGATTTCATCTGGTGTATCGGGCATGCGCGCAGCAGTAAACTCCTGCATGGCGACGAACGTGGGCGCATACGCCACACAGCCCAAAGTGCGCACAATCACAGTACCACCTTGACCATCGGATGCGCGCTGAGTTCTAGATATAACGTATCCAGCTGGGCTTGCGACGTGGCACGCACGGTACAAGTGAGCGCAAGATAATTACCCGCGCGCGAAGGGCGCATCGTCATCGTGGCAGCGTCAAATTCGGGTGCGTGCTTTACCACCACCCCAGCGATGGTCTGCGCAAAATTATCCGCGCGCACACCCATGATCTTGAGCGGAAAATCACAGGGGAAATCGATCAATGTGGGCTTATCCATGTCGCATCACTCGTGCTTTGTATTCTTGATACCAGCCATACATGGCGAAAAATACTGGCCCCGGCACACCTTTTGCCGTATCACCAGCGCCGACTTTTACGCCATCCAGTTCAACAACCGATAGCACTTCACGCGTGGAAGAAGCCAACCATAACTCATCCGCCGTGCGTGTTTCGGCTTCAGTAATATCACGTACTTCAACAGGCAATCCGTTTGCTGCGGCAAGCTCCAGCAGCACGTCATAGGTAATGCCTGGCAGCATGAGATGATTTTTCATTGGAACGAGCAGCACGCCGTTACGCACCACAAAAATCGATGCGGCGGCACCTTCAGTCAAAAACCCATCACGAAACAATACCGTCTCGGCACAGCCCGCCACCACGGATTGCTGGCGCAACAGGCAATTCGCCAGCAATGAGGTGGACTTGATATCACACCGCAACCAGCGAATATCCGCCGCAGAAACCGCCGCCACACCTGCACTGACTTGCGCTGCACTGGGCAGATTCATCGGCTCGGCCAACAGTAACACTGTCGGCACTGGTGCTTGGGGAAAGACGTGATTACGCACTGCCATCGGCCCGCGTGTCACTTGAATATAAATTGACTGGTCATCCCATTCTGCACTAGCGACAAGGTGACTCACCAATGCTGTCCACTCAGTCTGAGTGTGCGGATTATCTAGCTGTATCGCCGCGAGGCTGCGGCCGAGACGGCCTACATGCTCGTCTCGGCGGAATGGGTGGCGCGAATAAACCGGAATGACTTCATACACGCCATCACCGAACAGAAAACCGCGGTCCATCACCGAAATCCTGGCATCTTCTGGGGCCAACCACTGCCCGTTCAGGTACAGCTGGGTGCTCACCGGAACCAGAGCACCAAGGTATCCCACAGCCGACCAAAGAAGCCGGCCAGTGGCACTTCTTCCAACGCGACCACGGGATACTCGCCCCACGCTTGCCCGCCCAGCGTGAGCTTGAGCATGCCGACTTTTGTTCCGAGATGTACCGGGCCCAGCAAAGGCTGGCGGCTTTCAAGCCGCGTGGTGAGCTTGGCGGCCATCCCGCGTGGCACAGAAATAATCAGATCTTCCGTGACACCCACCTTAACCGTATTTTGCGCACCCTTGAATACTTTGAACTGTGAGACCGTTTGGCCTTTGCCATACACTTTGATTGCATCAAAAGCCATGTAACCCCAGTTCAGCAAATTGAGCGAATCGCGCGCACGGGCTTCGTCCGAAGGTGCACCCAACACGACCGATATCAACCGGCGCGGCGCGCGCAACGAAGTAGCGACCAGACAATATCCCGCCGCATTCGAATGACCCGTTTTCAAGCCATCAACCGTAGGATCAGCCCATAACAGGCGATTTCGGTTGTACTGACGAATACCCGCGTAGGTATACTCCTTCACCGCATGCAGCCGGTGTATTTCCGGGTGCTCTCGCACCAGCGCTGCGGCTAGCCGCGCCATATCGTGAGCGGTGGAGTAATGCGTGGGCTGCGCACCATCAAAAAAACCGCTGGCATTCAGAAAGTTCGTGTCTTTCAAGCCCAACCGTTGCGCTGTATGATTCATCATGATGGCGAACGCTGGCTCACTACCACCCACGGCTTCCGCCAAGGCAACCGCAGCATCGTTGCCCGACTGAATCACCATGCCCTTGAGCAGATCATCCACCAGCACTTGTCCATTAACAGGAACAAAGCTGCGCGAGCCCTGCGTGCGCCAGGCCCGCTCGGAAACAACCACAGGCTGCTGGAGTGACAACCGCTTGTCCGCCAACGCTTCAGCAACCAGATACGTCGTCATCATCTTGGTCAACGAAGCCGGCTCGAGCCGTTGTTCCGCATTGTGTTCAGCCAACACTTGTCCACTAGCGTAGTCAATCAATATCCACGCACGCGCACTCAAGGTAGGGACGGGGATGCTGACCGGGGCAGCGGGCACAGCGGGCGTTTGGGCCAGACTAGCAGCCCATGGCAGACAAGCAAACAATAACGTAAGGTAGCGCATAGCAGAATCACCGGCTCAAAGACAAAGCCGGATTATAGTTGTCTGCCAAGGTACACGGGCTGACTGGATTGCATGATACGTCGCTGCAAACCGGGGCAAATTCAGCGCTGCCCCATGCCAAGATCAACCGAGTGGGTGACCACTCAAGCCAAATTGCGTACGGCCGTAGAACATCATGTGGTCTTCATACGCCTGGCCTACCTGCAATGACACCATAAGCAAATCCCGCGCAAACACTTCCACGATATCGCCTTTGTAAGTGGCCGCACCACCCAGTAACTCCAATGCGCGAATGCCCGTTTGCAGACCAGTTCTGCAAATCGACGATCGCCACGCGCCCAGGCGGCTTTCTTCTTGCGGCGTGCAAGCCGTTTTGCCTTCAGCACACCAATCCTCGAGTTGCTGGATATACCGTTCGTGCAATGCTTCTGCCTGCTCGATTTGCGTCACCAGTTCGCCTAAATTGCGCTGCGCTACAGGCGACTCCCACTCTTGTCCACCAAGCAAAATACGCTGACGCGAGCGAATGCGCGTATGCAGCTCTTTTTGCAAACGCTGCATGCCGCCCAAACTAATGGCACCGAAACCCAGCGTAAAAGCCGGCATGAAAGGCACGCGATAAACCGGCTCTTGCGGATCATATTCACCACCCAGCGGCGTGTTATTTTTCTTGGCTGCCGGGAGCGGTAAGACCCTATGCCAAGGCACAAAAACATCATTGACTTTGATGCCTTTGCTGCCGCTACCACGCAAGCCATACGTATTCCAGTTCTGAATGATTTCGCCTTCCGCAACCTTGATGGTCACCAAACAGGGCTGCGGGCCGCTGCCCGGCACATCCACAATCGCACCCAGGCCTATCCACTCACAAAAATCAATGCCACTACCCCAATTCCACTGACCGCTTAAGCGTACGCCGCCTTCAACATACGTTACCGTGCCAATCGGGAAAAAAATATCCGCGACGAATTTATCCATGCCAAATATTTCTTCACGTCCAGCTGGCGGCAATAAAGCCACCCAGTTTTCGTGCAATGGCATGAAGTAAGTCACCCAGCCGCCGGAAACACTGTGTTGCGATACCGTGCGCACGACTTCAGAAAATGTCCGATGACCCAAGCCATGCCCACCATAGCGTTTCGGCCGCAACAAGCGATGTAGCTGCGTTTCGTGAATAGCATCTTTGAGTTTGGTTGAATACTGCCCGTTGCGATCTGCTTCGAACAATTCAGCCTCGGCAACCTGACCGACATATTCCGCCCGCTTGATTGCTTCTTCATGGGTTATTTGATGCGACGGTGCCACCGGTTTTCTCCTAGGTAAACAGTTTTAGATAAACAGTTTTTCTTTTTATTGACTCAATAAGAAACCGGGGCATAAGCCCCTAGAGGAATCATTTTTTTAACTTCAGCCCAGCGGATGCGCGCTTAAGCCATATTGCGCACGACCGTAATACATCATGTGATCTTCATAAAGCTGGGTGACATGGATAGAGACCATCATCAAATCACGCGCAAACACTTCAACAATATCGCCTTTATACGTAGCGGCGCCACCAAGCAGCTCCAGTGCGCGAAACCCCACCTGCGCAGCAGTTTTTGCGATGGATGAACGCCATGCGCCCATACGGCTATCTTCTAAAGGTGTTGCAGTTGTTGTACCCGCGATGCACCAATCATCGAGCTGTTTTACATAGCGCTCGTGCAAGGCTTCCGCCTGTTCAATCTGTGTGACAACCTCGCCTAAATTACGCTGCGCCACAGGCGATTCCCACTCTTGTCCGCCCAGCACCACGCGTTGGCGCGCACGTATGCGCGCATGGAGTTCTCTTTGCAAGCGCTGCATCGCACCCACGCAGACCGAATTAAAGCCTAGGGCAAAAGCAGGCATGAATGGCACCCGATAGACCGGCTCCGCAGGATCAAACTCACCCCCCATGGGTGCGGCACTTTGCTTCGCTGAGATGACAGGTAGCACCCGATGCCAAGGCACAAACACATCTTTTACCGCAATACCTTTACTGCCGGTTCCGCGCAAACCAAAGGTATCCCAGTTTTGAATAATGTCACCTTCGGAAACTTTAATTGCTACCAAACATGGCTGTGGGCCGGTAGTGGTACCGGGCACGTCCACAATCGCGCCCAAACCAATCCATTCACAAAAATCAATGCCACTGCCCCAATTCCATTGGCCGCTTAGCCGCACACCACCTTCCACATATTCCACCTTGCCAATGGGGAAAAATATGTCAGCAACAAATTTATCTGACCCAAAGATTTCTTCTCGCCCTTTCGGTGGCAACAAGGCGACCCAGGTTTCATGCAAAGGCATGAAATAAGTCACCCATGCACCAGAGACACTATGCTGCCCAACTGTACGCACGACTTCAGAGAACGTGCGATGTGTCATGCCAAACCCACCATAACGTTTGGGGCGCATCAAGCGATGTAGCTGAGTTTCATGAATGGCATCTTTAAGCTTGGTTGAATAACCTCCATTACGGTCCGCTTCAAACAATTCAGCTTCGGCTATCTGACCAACATATTCCGCCCGCTTGATCGCTTCCTCATGGGTTAATTGCGTCATGATCAATCTCCTCCCTGACTTTCTGGTTTTTTATTTATAAAAAAACGGGAGCTTGCGCCCCCGTTTGAGTAAAACTTTTTGAACAATCAGTCTCCACCGCGCAGATTCTGCACTTGGAAAATAGTTGCCGGATTTTTCGCTGGATCAATTTCACCACGAAAAGTAATGGCTGTGCAGTGGTTTGACTGCACATCGATCACAGAGCCAGAGTCATCCAGCGGAATGCCTGAGCCTTTGTTGATTGGTAAATGAAAATCAGGATGCGCTTTACCAATTTGGAAGGACTTCCAGATTTCACCTTTACGATCATAGATAGTCGACATGGAAGGCGTCATGATCTGGGCATCGAGATAAATCAAACGTTTGCTGATCGGGTGACCAGTGTCTACCGGGCGGCCTTCAACCACGTGAACCTTGCGTAACTGCCAGGTGATATCTGGCGTGCAATTTCCCTTACCCGTGAAACCGATAAATTTATAGCCGTCAGGTTCCTTGAAATCAGGATGGAATTTTTTCATCTCATTATGCTTGTAGTAAGGCATCAGCGCATTTTTTGTTTCGATGAACTTCCATTTGTAGTCAGATACGCGGCCGTTGTAGCCTTCAAAGTCTTCGATCATCAAGTCGGAACCCAGAAAGGAATCCGTTGTCTGACCCGTGGCCAAGCGACGCACACGACGCTGAAATCCAAGGTACAGATAGGCATCGCTGCGCTTTAAGTCGTCTTCATAGGCCTGAATCAGCAGCTGAGTATTTTTCAGGTCCAATGGTTCCATTACTTTGACATAAG
>JAYTIQ010000085.1:0-24854 GCA_043731705.1 Rugosibacter sp. | reverse complement strand
CCAATTGCATGGCGGCTTTCAGCACCCGCCCCCGTTGATATGGCTAGTGGAAAAACTCCGGCAATAAACGCAATGGATGTCATCAAGATTGGTCGGAAGCGCAAGCGACAGGCTTCGAGCGTAGCGTCAATCAGCCCCATGCCTTCATCTTGGAGCTTGCGTGCAAATTCGATGATGAGAATCGCATTTTTGGACGAAAGACCAATAATCGCAATGAGCCCAACTTTGAAATAAACATCGTTAGGCAAGCCCCTCAGAGTGACGGCAAGTAACGAGCCAAATATTCCGAGCGGTACTGCAAGCATGACTGCAAACGGGATCGACCAGCTTTCAAACAGGGCCGCAAGACATAAGAAAACTGCTACAAGGGAAACCGCGAAAAGCAACGGTGCCTGAGCGCCCGCTAGTTTTTCTTCGAAAGCAATACCCGACCACTCAAAACCAATACCCGGGGGAAGTTTGGCTGCAATACTTTCCATGACGGATAGTGCTTCACCACTGCTTCTGCCGGGAGCCGGACCACCAGAGATCTTCATCGCGGGCAAGCCGTTAAACCGATCAAGTTTGGGTGGCGCAACAATCCAGTGGGGTGTGACTAGTTCACTGAGCATGACCATCTCGCCTTTATTGTTGCGCACCGGTAAGCGCAGGATCGTATCAACGGTCTTGCGCGTATTGGCGTCGGCTTGCATTTGCACGCGCAAGACGCGGCCTTGCATGACAAAGTCGTTAATATAGGCGACACCCAAGGCTGATTGCATGGCCTCGTTCAGAGTTGTCATGCTGACGCCTAAGGTCTCTGTTTTTGTACGATCCACATCTAGGAATAGTTGTGGCGCAGGCTCTTGGCCTTCAGGTCTTACACCTGTCAGATGGGGATTTTGTGACGCCATGCCAAGCGCAGTATTCCTGGCTTCAAGGAGCTTTTCACGGCCAATACCACCACGATCTTGTAAGCGGAAGTCAAACCCGCCGGCGGCAGCCAACTCAGGGATAGGTGGTGGATTGATGGTGAAAATCAGCGCTTGCTTGATGCTGAAAAATGCCATGTTAGCTTTGCGTATCAGCACTTGGGCAGAACTATCGTGCGCACTGCGCTGATCCCAGTCTTTTAGTGTGACAAAAGCCAGTGCAGAGTTTTGACCGCTACCAGCAAATGAAAAGCCCACGATACCAATCACATGTGCGACTTCAGGTTGTTTCATGAAATACTGTTCAACGTTGTCCAGTATCTTGATGGTTCGACTCGTGGTAGCACCGGGAGGCAATTGAACAAGGGTGACAAAATATCCTTGATCTTCTTCAGGAAGGAAGCTGTCCGGCAAGCGACTAAACAGCCAAACCGCAGCAACTATGATGAGCAAATACAGAACAAGGTAACGTGCACATTTTTTAACGAGACGTGACACGCTCGATACGTAACGCGTAGTGGTTCGAGTGAAGAAACGATTGAATCGGCCGAGCAAGCCTTTTTCCATTACTTCCGCTTGATTGGGATGCGCCTTGAGTAGGGTCGCACACAACGCAGGTGTCAGCGTCATGGCCATCAGTGCAGAAAAACTCATTGTTAAGACAAGGGTGACTGCAAATTGCCGATAGATGGCACCGGTTGAACCACCAAAAAAAGTCATTGGTAAAAATACGGCGGACAGCACGACAGTAATGGCAATCACCGCACTGGTAATTTGTCCCATGGCTTTTCTTGTAGCTTCTCGCGGCGCTAGATTTTCTGTAGTCATCAGCCGCTCGACATTTTCAACGACCACAATCGCGTCATCAACGACGATACCAATGGCCAGTACCATGGCAAACAGGGTTAGTACATTGATTGAATAACCAAAGGCATACAGTCCTAACATGCCACCCATAAGTGCAATAGGCACAACGATTGTGGGAATGAGTGTGGCGCGCAAGTTACCCATGAATAAATACATCACCAGAAATACGAGGAAAACAGCCTCGAATAAAGTGGTGACTACTTCACGTATTGATATGGCAACGAATCGGGAGGTATCGTAAGGATTCATCCAGTCGATCTTTCCCTTCGGAAAAAAGCGTGCGAGTTCTGTCATTTTCGCTCTCGCTGCCTGCACAGTAGCCAAAGCATTGGCGCCTGGGGATAATCGTATGCCGATACTGGCACTATTTTTCCCGTCAACTCTTGAGGAGCGCGCATAGGTTTGTGCGGCCAGTTCAACTCGTGCGACGTCTGCCAAACGTAGAGTTGAGCCATCAGGGTTGGTTCGGATAATGATTTTTTCAAATTCCCCAGGCGAAGTCAGGCGACCCCTGACTGTGATAACAGCATTTATTTCTTGTCCTGGTGCTGCTGGTAATTGACCTAATTCACCTGTAGCAACTTGTATGTTTTGTGCGCGAACTGCATTTGTAATATCACCAGGGGTCAGGCGATAAGAAAAAAGCTTGTCAGGGTTTAGCCAAATCCGCATGGAATACTCGCTACCAAACAGCAAGGCTTCACCTACACCGGGTACGCGTCGCAGGGGCTCGAGCAAATTGGCTGCCCCATAATTACCCAAATCAGTCGAATCAAGGCTGTTGTCAGGTGAAAATAATGCGAAAAACATCACAAAGTTACGCGCTGATTTAGTCACGGTTACGCCTAGACGACGCACATCATCGGGTAGCCGCGCTTCTACTCGTTTGATGCGATTTTGTGCCTCTACAGAGGCATAGTTGAGATCAGTTCCAGGCGAGAAGGCTAACGTGACAGAGCCTGCGCCAACCTCAGAAGAGGATTCCATGTACAGCAGGTTTTCGATGCCGTTCATTTCCTGCTCGATCAATGCTACAGCAGCTTCTTCGACAATTTGCGCGGACGCACCGGGATAATTGAGTGAGATAGTCAAGCCTGGAGGGGCTACGGCAGGATATTGTGCGACGGGTAAATTTCGCAGGGCGAGCGCGCCGCCCAGGCAGATGATGATGGCGATTACCCAGGCAAATATAGGGCGATCAATGAAGAAATTAGGTAGCATGGATCAGCCTGCTTTCTTGCCGCCAGGCATTTCAGATGCGGCTGCTGGTTTGACTGTACCCGGGGCTTGCCAAGGAATTGTTTTGAAAGGCGCACCGGGACGCATTTTTTGAAACCCGCTGACGATAATTTTTTCACCTCCCTTTAGACCTTCTGTGACAATGAAATCACCATCAGCCATGCTGCCGGTTTTAATAGGTTGTGGTTTCGTTTTATTGTCGCCAACGACAAGCAGGACAAATTGCCCCTGCGGCCCTGTTTGCACTGCAGACTGTGGGATGCGAACAACATCCTCGGCAATAGCAGAAGGGAAGCGAACGCGGGCAAACATGCCTGGAAGGAGCATGCGTTCAGGATTAGGGAATTGTGCTCTGACCGAGACTGCGCCAGTACTTGGATTAACCGCCAAGTCTGAGAAAAGAAGCTTGCCCGGCAAAGGGTATTTGCTACCATCTTCCAAGAGGAGCTCTACTTTTGTGGATGCAGCGTGTTTTAACGTACCGGCTTTCAGCGCGGCTTGCAAACGAAGCAATTCGCTACCGGGTTGTGTGAAATTCACATAAATAGGATCAATCTGTTCGATAGTGGCTAATGGCGCCGTCTCACCACGGCCGACTAATGCGCCCTCTGTGACAGAAGCGCGGCCAATACGACCTGAAATAGGTGCTGGTACCCGCGTGTTTTCCATGTCAAGGGAGGCGCGTGCCAGAGTTGCTTGGGTTTGCTTATAACGCGCATCTGCTGTGTCGTATTCTTGCTGGCTAACTGCTTTTATCTCCAGCAAGGGTTTGTAGCGAGAAACCACTAAACGAGCTGCTTCGACATCGGCTTTTGCTGCTTGATAAGCGGCTGCATACGTGCGGGGATCAATGCTAAACAATGTTGCGCCGGCTTTAACATCTGAGCCTTCAGTAAATAAACGTTTTTCAACAATGCCTTCAACACGGGCCCGTACCTGGGCTGTGCGCCAGGCTTCGATGCGAGCAGGCAAATCTTGGGTCAAGGTTGCAGATCCAGTAGTCGTCGTGATGAATTCAACCTCTGCCGGGGGCATACCACCACCTGCACCTGGCCCACCTGCGGATGGAGGACCACCATTGCCAGGCTTCTGTCCACAGCTAACGAGTCCGCCGCTGATTAAACCAATCAGCAACATCGTGGTGACGGAAATGCGAGAAATTTTCATGACGACTTATCCTTGGATGCTGAGCAATAACAATTTGGTGAGCGACTAAAAGTAAAGTGGTTATTCTTTAACGGCTTCTATCGGGATCGTTAGCGTGACTTCATCGCCAACAAAGGGTGTGTGCTTACCCATGGCAAAATCAGAGCGTTTGACTTTTGTCGTGGCATTGGCGCCGCAGGCATCCTTTTTCAACATGGGATGCGGCATACAGTGAAATGAGGTGACATCCAGTTTTACCTTTTGGGTAATCCCTTTGATTGTGAGGTCTCCCATGACTGAAACTAGCTTATCGCCTTGAAATGCAAGCTGGTCAGATTTGAAGGTAATGGTTGGGAATGCGGCCGTATCGAAAAAATCTGGGCCTTGAATATGTGAATCGAACAACGCGAAACCTGTATCGACTGATTTGGCATCAATAATCACATCAACGCTGCCGCTTGCTGTGGCGCGATCCAGCATGATTTTCCCCGTGGTTTTATTAAACCGCTGCACTTGGGTTGAATAGCCTAGGTGATTATACTCGAAACGAGGATACGTATGTGAATTTTGAATGACATAGGTTTCTGTTGCTGCAAGCAAGGAAGAGGCAAAGCAGGCAGCCAGTGTAATAAAAGAAACTTTCTTAATCATGGAAATTCTCCTGAGCAGGTTGAAAAAAATAGACTATCTGGGGCGCGGTGATAGCATGCGTGTGAAAATTCCGTCGCGGTTAATAAAGTGATGTTTTAGCGCGGCCAAGACATGTAAAGAGACCAGGCCGAGCAATATGAAGTTCAACACTTCATGCACCTCCTGAAGTAAGTCTCCCAGTGCTTTATCTTTGGTTACCAGGTCAGGCAGTGGAAAAACGCCAAACCAAACTGTTTGAAATCCTTTGGCAGAACTCATGAGCCAGCCTGACAGCGGAATGAGTACAAGGAGCAAATACAACGAGTGATGTATCACATGCGTGGCGATCTGCTGCCAACGCGGCAAAGAGGCGGATAGCACCGGCGGGCGGTGTGAGATACGCCATAACATACGCAAGATGGCAAGCATCAGTACGGTGATGCCCATCCATTTATGGTAGCTGTATAGCTGAAGTTTAGTGGGTGACAAAGGTAGATCGGCCATATACACGCCCAGAGGAAAGGCGGCAAAAATCAGCAATGCGATAAGCCAGTGGAAGACAATGGCAGTTCCTGTGTAGGTTGTTGAATTAGCGCGATTCATGGCTTTTCTCTTTTTTGGGTTTTTTGTTTTCAAGCGCGTGGCGTAAGGTGCTTAAAGCTTCTTCGATGTGGCTGATTTCTTTCGTTTCAAGGTGTTCAAAAGCTTTACCCATGTAAGCTAAATGTTCAGGAAATATCTGCTCAAATAGGGTTTGTCCTTTTTTGGTTAGCGTGATGATCTGGCTACGTCCATCGAGAGCGCTAGGTGTCCGCTTAACCAGCCCTTTGGTCTGCAAACGATCAACAACACCAGTGAGTGTGCCTTTGGTAATTAAAGTTTTCTCAACTAATTCTTTCGGTGTCATGTTCTGACCGTTGCCCAAAGTGACAAGGATGTCAAACTGGGAAATCGTCAGTCCCTGCAAATGAATGTGCGAGCTTGCATACACCTCGAAGGCTTGATAGCAACGAGCAAGCTCTCTTAATGCAGAGCGAAAAGTTGTATGGGGCATCTTGACGTTGAGATAAATAATTAGTTCTAACAGGAACTAATATAACAAGGTGCTTAGTACTAGTCAATACAAATTACTGTTTGATCATGTACTCTGGCGACATCTGCTTCTTCGTTACTCTACGAATAGTTCAAACAGCACTTTTCGTAGCCATTGACATGCTGGATCACGGTGCGATATGGCATGCCATAGTAGGTTGATATCTGTTGGGGGTAGCGTGATCGGATGGGGTACATACATCAACCCAAATGGTTCGCAAAGAATTTCAGCCAATTTATTTGGTATCGTTGCGACAAGGTCGGTGTCGCGCAATAAATAGCCCGTGCTCAGAAAATGTGAAACACGCAATCTTATCTTCCTCTGCGGTACTTTGTTTGCGATGATCTTATCAAGTGACTGGTAATCACTACCTTCGGTGACAATAGTCAAGTGATCGGCAGCTTGAAATTCATTTATCCCGAAAGTGTCACTTGCCATGGGATGACTGCGTCGAAAAGCACAAACATAATTTTGCTGGAACAGACGGCGTTGAAAAAAACCAGCCTGTAAGTGCGGTAGATGTCCAAGGGCGAAGTCAATCTGACCTGACTCCAAAGCGAGCTTAAGTGATTCCCCCGCACCGGTCCGAGTTGCCTGTAACGTCACCCCGGGTGCCTCTTTAGCTAGCCGGTCCATCAGCTTCGGCATTAAATAACTTTCACCAATATCGAAGGCTGAGATTACAAATTTCCGCGTACTTTTGGCCGGGTTAAAGCTCGTTAAATGGCTAAGTGTTTCTTGGATAGTCGCCAATGCCTGTGCCAGTGGTGCAGCTAATTCTTCAGCGCAGCGCGTGGGTGTCATGCCTGCAGATGTACGAACAAACAACTCATCGCCTGTCAGTTGCCGCAAGCGCTTCAGGGTGTTGCTCATCGCTGGTTGCGAGAGCCCTAGATTATCCGCTGCACGAGAGACATTTCTATCGATATACAGACGGTGGAAGGCGACTAAAAGATTAAGATCAATTGAGCGAAGCTTCATATTTTCTAGGTCTGCACCGTGGACTATCATGTATTCGTTAGCTGAATGGAAACTATTATATAGACAAGTTTTTAGCTTACCTTTAATATTGTATGCTTCGTTCCCTTTCTGTTTGGGTTAGGTTTAAATAGATGGGGGTATTAGTTTTTTATTAAATCATCAGGAATTGATGTATGAATGCACGTATAAAAGTTTGCAAACTTGGAGATATTGCTCCAGGTGAAATGAAGCCTGTTGATGTGGCTGGCTTAAAACCTATTGCTATATATAATCTTGATGGAACGCACTATGCAACCAGCAATATTTGTACGCACAATATCGCCATGTTGACTGATGGCTATTTCGAAGGTGAAGTGGTGGAATGCCCGCTACACGGAGGAAGTTTCGATATAAAAACGGGCGAGCCATTATCTTTCCCCTGCGAAATTGCCCTGCAAACCTACCCTGTGATTGTTGAAGGTGATGATATTTATATTGAGGCGGAAATAGGTTCGTAATCAGTAGAAGCATTACTTTGTTTGCAGTTGGTAGATGGTCTGGTGCGTCTGGGTCTGGTTGTGTCACGCTATAAAAAATACAAAAGGCGTGATTTTTTTCAAAATAATTTGATCGTTTTTTTCGGAGATTCTTTATGAAGGTACTCGCCTTTGAGCAGTTGGCTTATCGCCATTTCGCGCCAGATTATGCAAGCAAGTACGACTCGATTACCACTATGCCGTACCACGCGCTAGTTGATCGCAAGTTAATGCATCAGGATCATATGCATTTTCTGGATGAAATGATGCATGCAGCGCGTTCCGGGTTTGATGGTTTGGCTACGACTGAGCATGAACAGGCGAGCTATGACATTCTGCCGAATCCGAATTTGCAAATGTCTGCATTGGCATATATGACCCAAAGCGAAGGGCTGGATGTCGGACTTGCTTGTGTTGGGCGTTCATTGGCGAAATCACGCGAGCCGCTCAGGATTGCTGCCGAATATGCAGTTTTGGATCAAATCAGTGCAGGGCGTCTGGTTGCCGGGTTTCCGATTGGCTTGAGTTATGACGTTAACCGTAACAACGGAATTCCACCGATCGAGACTCGTGCGCGGTTTTATGAAAATCTTGAGTTGATCAAAAAAGCATGGGCTGCGAAAGAGGTTTTCTCGTGGAACGGTAAATACAATAAATTTCCGGAAGTTAACACGTGGCCGCGTCCCTATCAGGATAAGCCACCTGTATGGACGCCAGCAGTGGGTAACCCGGTTACCCTGGCAGGTATCCTCGATAATGATGATGCGTTCTTGTACCTTAGCTGGTTTGGCCCCAAGCTAACCGGTCAGCGAGTTTTTGACCGGTACTGGGATCTGGCCGAAGAACGGGGTAAAGATCGCAACCCTTATCGGTTGGCATTTGTTCAGGCTGTATTTGTGGGTGAGACGGAAGAAGAAGCTCATCGTGAGTATGGGCCGCATATTGAGCAAGGTTACAGAACGGGGCTTGGGAGTATCCCTATGCAATCGCTGGGCTTGCCTGGTTATATCGATATTAAAGGGGTAGAGTTTTTGATTAAAGACCCAGGTGATTTTGGTATCGTCCCGAAGATGCGCACGATTGAATATAAAGAGCTGGTTGAGCAGCAATGTGCGATCGTTGGTGATGCCGAGTCTGTTACCCAGCAGCTTCTAGAGATGGTTAAAAACTTCCGCATTGGTCACCTTGTCCTGATGGTTCATATCGGCTCTATGCCGCATGAGTTGGTGATGAAGAACATTGACCTGTTGAGTAAGCATGTGTTGCCTAAATTAAAAGGTGTCTGGGACGATGAAAACTGGGAAAACCGCTGGTGGCCGAGTGGCGCACGTTAATTCTGCACTGATTGGCTTTGTCGCCATGCTTGTTGTTACTTTTAATACATTCCAATACAGTCAATAAAGTCTTGTGATGCTGAGTATGAAGGCTTGGCACACCTAAAAATTAGGAGAATTTAATGTCTACTCAAGTCGTGATCAAAGGTCCCGTGCGTACAGAAGTCGTCAAGGCATGGAATGATCAGATCGATGTTCAAGTAAAAATTGCTGGGAGCGGCCCCGCCTTGGTCTATCTTCACCCCGCCGCCGGTTTGTACTGGGATCAGTTTCTCGATAAGCTGGCTGAAACTTATACGGTGTACGCGCCGGAAATGCCAGGCACAAGCTTCGGTGACCCGTACGCCATTCACAAGGTGGATACCTTCCTCGATCTCGTGCTGATCTACGAGGAAGTCTTGCGCAAGTTGGGGCTTAAGCGTCCCGTAGCGATCGGCCAGTCTTTTGGCGGCATGCTGATGTGTGATCTGGCAGCTCATTTCCCGGATATTTTCAGCAAGATTATCCCGCTCGACCCCGCAGGCTTGTGGCGTGAAGACATTCCCGTGCTGACCAATCAGCTGTACCTTGATAAACCGGAAAATCTGCCAGGCTATTTGTTTCTTGACCCATCGATTCCTGCTGCACAAGCGATGTTTACCCCACCATCAGATCCGGAGATGATGGTTAAGCACATTGCGCATATGGTGTGGTCATTAGGGGCGGTGGCCAAGTTCATCTGGCCTTTCCCAGACCAGGGTTTGGCCAAGCGAATTCATCGTATCAGCGTGCCGACGCTAATTATTTGGGGCAAGCAAGACAAGCTCATTCCTGTGGCTTATGCTGAAGAATTTCAAAAGCGTATTGCGAATTCTCGCGTTGAGGTCATTGATCAATCAGGCCATATTCCGCAGATGGAGCAGATGGATAAAACGCTGGCTTTGGTTAAAGCCTTCATTGCTAGCTAGAGCGCAGGTTTATGGACAATAGTTTTTCGATCAAGGTTGATGGCACTGGCGAAGAGTTTTCTGTTGCCAATAACACTGCGGACACACTTCTGGGCGCCGCTTTGCGCCAAGGGTTGGGCTTCCCTTACGAATGTAACTCAGGCGGGTGTGGCAGCTGCATGTTTGAGGTGGTTTCTGGTGAAGTTAAAGAGCTATGGCCTGAAGCACCAGGGCTTTCGGTACGGGCTCGTGAGCGGGGGCGGCGGTTGGCCTGTCAGTGCGAGCCAACCAGTGACTGTGTCATCAAAGTACGGCTCAAAGATGACTATGTGCCATTGCATCGCCCAGCACGAGTGTCGGCTACTTTGGTTGAGGTACGAAAACTTACCCACGATTTAACAGAGTTCTGCTTTAAAACACCTGAACCGGCAGCCTTTTTACCGGGGCAATTCGCCTTGCTGCATCTGCCGGGTGTTGAGGGCGCGCGTGCGTACTCTATGTCCAATCTGTCTACTGATGGTGGCACCTGGGATTTCATTATCCGTCACGTACCCAAGGGCAAAGGCACTGCGGTGTTGTTCACTCAGCTTAAAACGGGCGATAAGATTGAAATTGATGGCCCGTACGGTTTGGCTTACCTCCGTCCAGAGAGCCCGCGCGACATTGTTTGCATTGGTGGTGGCTCAGGTCTTTCGCCGATGGTCTCTATCGTACGTGCCGCTGTGCGTGATCCTCGGTTAGCTAACAGAAAAATCACATTTTTCTATGGTGCACGTACCCCCAATGATCTGTGCATCGAAGAGTTGCTGGCGCGTGATCCACTCATGGCCGAGCGCGCAACCATCATCCCAGCCATATCTACTCCTACCGAGGGTTGGTCGGGCGAGCAAGGCTTCATTCATGAAGTCATGCACCAAAAATTAGCCACAGGTTTTGAAAATTACGAGTTTTACTGCTGCGGCCCGCCACCCATGACAGATGCTATTCAACGGCTGCTATTGCTTGATAAGCGGGTTCCCGCTCAACAGTTGCATTTTGACCGTTTTTATTAAAATTTTCAGGAGACTCAATAATGACCAAAACCTCACGCGTGTTGTCGGTTAATGATATCAATGGTGCTTGGGCCATCATGCCCACGCCAGCCAAACCAGGTGCTGACGACTGGCGTATGACTGAAACAGTTGACTTGGACGAAGTCGCCCGCGTAGCGGAAGAATTGGTTAAGTCTGGTGTCGATGGTATTTTATCGTTAGGTACTTTTGGTGAAGGCGCCTCACTGACTTGGGAAGAAAAGCGGCAAGTCATTGGTACCATGGTCGAAACTATTCGTGGTCGGGTGCCTTATTTTTGCGGCACAACCTCCCTAAATACACGCGAGACCATTCGTCAAACTAAAGAGGCCTATGATATCGGTGCTGATGGCACGATGCTGGGTTTGCCCATGTGGCAGATTTGTGACACAAAAACTGCAGTGCAGTTTTTCCGCGACGTTGCTGAGGCAGTGCCAGATATGTCTATCGCTGTTTATGCGAACCCTGAAGCCTTTAAATATGATTTCCCACGGCCTTTCTGGGCGCAGGTTGCCGATATTCCACAGGTGGTTACCTGTAAGTACATTGGCGTTAGTTCTTTGTATATGGATTTGATGCTGACAAAAGGCAAAATCCGCTTTTTGCCGCTGGATATGGAATACGTTCCGGCAGCAAGAATTGATCCTGAAAATGTGACTGCATTTTGGACGAGTGGTACCAACTGCGGCCCATTACCTGCTTTAAGCTTACGTGATGAAGTAATTAAAGCTAAACAAACAGGCGACTGGACAAAGGCGACAGAATTGCAAAATGCGATTCTTTATACAGCACAAACGCTGTTTCCAAATGGGTCATTCAAAGAATTCTCAACCTACAATATCCAGATTGAAAAAGCACGCTTTAATGCAGGTGGCTGGATGAATGCGGGTCCTGCGCGCGCTCCCTACCGCTTTGATACAGTGCCTGAAGCCTATCTCGAAGGTGCCCGTGAGTCAGGCCGTCGTTGGGCAGAGCTGCACAAAAAACTGAGTCAGCAGAGCGGTAAATAAGTACACCCATTGCCCTGATATTTATATTTTTTTGCTCATATTTAGAAAGTTACAACCATGAAAAAACAGCTCGAATTTTTCTTCGATTTTATGAGCCCATTTGCCTACTTGGCCGAGACTCAACTGAGTGCATTAGCCGATCGCTTTGGGTTGGAAATAAGATACGTCCCTCTTGATTTACCGGTGGCAAAATTAGCTGCCGGGAACAACGGGCCATCCAATCGTCAAGTGCCAGCTAAATTGCGTTACCTGACGAAGGATATGGAACGCTGGACCAAACGCTACAACTTGCCACCGCTCAAGTTTCCACCAAGTTTTGTTTCAGAGCGTGCTAATCGTGGCTTGTTTTACGCCATTGACAAAGGTCAGCAACGTGATTACGTGCATCGCATGTTTCACGCGGTATGGGGGCAAGGTGAAGATATGAGTGATGAGGCCGTGCTCCGTCGCGTTGCAGAGAGTCTAGGCTGGTCAGGAGATGAGTTTTTAGCCTATACGCTAGGTGAGGATTCTGCTCAACGCTATGCCGATTCAAATAAAGAAACGCACACCCGCGGCGTATTTGGGGTGCCAACCATGTTTGTTGATGGAGAAATGTGGTGGGGCAATGATCGTTTACAGTTTGTGGAAGAGTATTTGGCAGCGCGGTCGAGTTAACATCCTGAGCGAATTTTTATTTTGATGCTAGCCCCCAGTCATGGGCTAATGATGTCTCAAAAATTAAGGAGTCTTTATCATGATTAATGCAGCCAGTTTGGTTGATGTAAAAAATGGCACCCAAGCGAAGAGCATATTTTGGGACGAGCAAATTTATCAACTTGAGCTAGAGCGTATTTTTGATCGCTGCTGGCTATTTCTCACCCACGACAGTCTGATTCCTAACTCGGGTGACTTCACCACAGCGATCATGGGCGAAGACGAAGTCATCGTTGTGCGCCAAATGAATGGCAGTGTGAAAGCATTTTTGAACGTGTGCGCCCATCGTGGTACACGCGTATGCTCGGTTGAAGCCGGTAATACGCGCTCCTTCACCTGCACCTACCATGGTTGGTCTTATGGTCTGGATGGCTCATTGCAAGCAGTCCCCTTTGAAAATGAGTTCTACAAAGGTGTGCTCGATAAATCGACTCACGGTCTTACCGAAGTTCGCGCTGAGAGCTACATGGGTTTTTGGTATGGCAACTTTGATAAAACCGCACCCAGCTTGTATGACTACCTGGGCGATTATCGCTTTTACCTTGATGTTTGGATGGATTCCACGGGCGGTGCCGAACTCATAGGCCCCCCCACGCGCACCTTGCTCAACTGCAACTGGAAAACCCCAGCAGAAAATTTTGTAGGCGATGCTTACCACGTGGGCTGGACCCACGCTGCTTCACTCAGTGTGATTGGTGGTGAGTTGTCTGCGTTATCTGGTAATAAAATGGTGCCACCTGCGGGTGCAGGCACTCAAATCACTACCCGCTTTGGCCATGGCTTGGGTATTCTGACAGACGCTGGGCCTGCGTTGCTTAGCGGTAAAGTCGGCGAACTAGCGCGTAAATGGTACGCTGACAATCGCCCGAAAGTAGCGGAAAAGTTGGGCAAAACACGGGGTGGCTATTACGGCAGCCACTTCAATTCCAACGTATTCCCTAATAACTCTTACCTGTGGGGCACCAACACCTTCAAAGTGTGGGCGCCGCGTGGGCCGCGCAGCATTGAAGTGTTTACGTGGGGCATTGTTGAAAAGAACATGCCTGACGAGCTAAAAGAAGCCATTTATGACATGGCAACACGCACCTTTGGCACAGCAGGCATGCTCGAAGGTGACGATGCTGACAACATGGAGTCAATGACCCAGCTTAATCGTGGGCGGCAGATTCGCAAAGGCCGGCTTAACTCACAAATGGGCATGGGTGACGACAAGGTCGATGAGGAAAGTGGCGCGATTATTGGGGCTTCTGCAGTGGGTGAAACCTCCTACCGGGGCTATTACCGTGCCTACCGTGAGTTTTTGATGGCCGAGAGCTGGGATGATTTGCTAAAAGTTGACCCGGATGCGTGGAAGCGCGAGTTCTTGGGCAAATAATCAAAAATCATCATTCATCTAGCCATTCAGCAATAGCAAAAAGCCAAAATCTAAAGCGAGGAAAGTCCAATGGATGGATTAAAAGCAGTATCCCATGACATTTACCATGACGTTGAACAGACGTTGTATCAAGAAGCGCGCCTGATTTGTGAAGAGCGGTTGCGTGACTGGTTAAATGTCATGGTCGATCAAGATATTCTGTATCAGGCAGTCTCGCGTCAATTACGTGTGCGCAAAGATGCTCGTTACATCCTCAAAGATCATGTGAATATTTTTAACGAGAATTATCACTACCTAGAAATGCGCGTGGTACAAAGTGAATCCCCTATGCAATGGACAGCGGATCCGCGTGAAGTTGTCCGCCACTTTATTAGTAATCTTGAGGTATATGAGGGTGAAACCCCAGGCGAATACAAAGTGTTTGCTAACTGCTATGTCGTACGTAATCGCCGTATTTATGAAGAGATGACCTACAGCTATTCGCGTAAAGATGTCTGGCGTAAAGATGCTAATGGACAATTTCGTCTTTTGAAGAGATTGAGCGAAGTGGATGAGCGGTTTATGCGCGGTAAAAACCTGAACTTTATTTTGTAGGCATGTTGTAATTTTGCAACAGTAGTTAAAAAGGTTGTTTTACTGAATTTTTTCAAGTATTTTTCGCAACGTGATAGGCTATTCATTATAGAAATATAAAAACAAATTTTAAAAAGGCGGGAGAAGCAGAAAAATTTTCAAGTTCAAGTTCAAGTTTTGGTTTTGTTGGTTGTCTGATTTTATTTTCAATTCATGGCAGCAAACAGATTGCAACTAAGTTTTAACCAAGTTCGCATGCCATCGGTGCGGCTAAATTTTAACCTCAGGAGGGGAAGTTAATGACTCAGAAACGATTCGAAAAGGCGGCGTTGGTGACACGGTGGCTACGCGCCAGCCTCGTTCCATTGCTGTTGACCAGCTTTGCTAGCCCGGTGCTGTATGCTGATGAGTTGCCTAGTGTTACTGGTGAAGCCACAGTTGGTGTCCCAAGCGATACTAGCGAAACTAAAATTTATTACGAAAATGACACTCGCATGCGCGGTAAGGACGCCACTGGCGAACGCGTTGGTCTTTCCAAGTTTCGCAATACCCTCAAGCTTGAGCATAAACGCGATCTAGGCAATGGCTGGGCTTTTAAAGGCATTTTTCGTGGTACGTATGATGGCGTGTATGACCTAAATGATGATCAATACGGCAAAAATGCCGGTGGTCCGATCAATGTGACGGAAATCTCGGGGTTCAATTACAACGTAGGACCAGGCAACGGTATAGTAGTGCCGGGTTCAACACCGACTTCAGTTCCCTATGGCAGTAGTTTAATTGCTCTCCCGGCAAATATAGATCAAATTGCCTTTTTGGGTGGTCCTGCGCTCGGTGCATTTTCAGGCCAGCAAAACTTTAATCTAGCAAGTAATCCGAATCAAGGCTTGATGCATTTGGGTCAGCGGTGGAATTCGGCCTATTCGGGTACTGGTTTTGGTAATCCTGGCTTTGGAAACTTGGACTTGCCAGTCCCGGTCCGTCCATGTGATGTGGATCGGCGTGGTTGTGCTGACTTCGGCGGTTATGGTGATCTCACTAGTAATGGGCTAAAAGCACCTGAGTTCAATGGTCGCATGGACTTTATTCGTGAGTTCTATGCCCAAAAAACCTGGGATCTGGATAGCGGCAAACAATTCAACGTCAAAGTTGGTAAGCAGCAGGTCGTCTGGGGTCGCAGCGATCTGTTCCGCGTGCTGGACGTGGTCAACCCGATGGACTTCTCGCGTAACAGTATTTATGACGAGTTTGAAGATATCCGCATCCCGATGTGGATTCTGCAAGGAAACTACCGCATGGGTGCCAGCGATTCACTCGCTGAACGTAATATTCAAGTGGTGTGGAACTTTGATCAGTTCCGTGCAAATAACCTAGGGCAGTGCGGTACGCCTAATGCTGTGTTGGATGCAGGTTGCTTCTTCCGTGCTGCAAAAAGCGCTTGGGACAATGGTGCAACGGTAGGCAACTTGGCACCAGTTGGTTTACTTGGTGGCCCTTATAATCCAGCTGGTGTTGCGGTAACAATTCCCACGCATCAGGCAGGTATTCGTAATGTGGAATTACCCAATTGGTCATTGAAGAATACGCAGATCGGTTCGCGTTTTGAAGGAGTGAGCAAAGATGGGACGATTGCATTCTCAGTCAATGGTTTGATTGGTCGTTCGCAAATGCCAGCCTTGCGCACTATTCGCCCGTCTGCATTAGCGTTTGATATGTACTTCCCGCGTATCAGTGTGCTGGGCGGTTCGATGGACTTCAATATTGAGCCACTGAACACCACGGTTCGTTTGGAGGGTGCCATGACCCATGGCGAAGAACTAACCGATACATCACAAGCCAGTGCCACTTCAAGGCATCGCATTTGGCGTAGTGTGATTGGTCTAGACCGCGCAAGTCAGGTTGACTGGATTAATCCGGAACGTACTACTTTGTTTTCGGCACAATTCTTCTGGCAGCATATCGTCGGGTTTAACGAAACAAAAATTCCTAACTTTGGTCCTTTTGGCTACCCCTTGGGTGGTTCGGATGTGACAACAGGGACCATAGGTTGGAGGGATAGTCATCTCGTTACACTTCTGGTTAGTGCGCAGTACATGCAAGATCGACTCAATCCACAGTTTGTGATTGCCCGTGACATTGAAGCGCGTGCAACGATGATTCAGCCGACCGTGACTTATCTTTATAGCGATAAGCTGAAATTCAAGGTAGGAGCCAACTATAAGTGGGTAACTTCAAGCATGGATCGTTATCAGTTCATCGATGGTCGTGGTTTAACTGGAACTTTGGCTCCAGGTGGTCAGGTTGGCCCAGCTGTTGATAGTGGTATCGGTGGTCTTGAAGCGCTTGGCCGCTTTAGAGCTGGCATTATTGGAACAGCGTTAAAAGAAGATGAAATATTCTTCAACATGCAGTATCAATTCTGATTTTTTAAAGGAAAATATGATGCTTAGAATGAAAAAACATGCTGTGCCTATCATCGCGAGTTTAGTGATGGGTGTTGTGGGTACCGCGTTTGCGGCGACCGATGCGGAAATTGATGCCTTTATGAATCCCTATGCCAAGGGTTTTCCCTCGGCGCCGGGGGTTAAAGAAGGCGTAGTGATCGACAAAGGTAACGTTGAGCAGTTCAAAGAGGTTCTATCGCCCCGCGTTTATGATCAGATTAAGGCAGGCAATACCAGTATTACAGTAGGTAAGCAGCTTACAGCTCCTGCACCTGCCGCGTTTGTTGCTGCGTCGAAAAAGTCTGCTGTAAAAGTGAAAGTGCAGTTTGGCAAAGGAAAAATTGAAGGCTACCAAGGCGGTATGCCTTTCCCTTACGAGCCATCGGCGAGCGACCCGAATGCAGGTGAAAAATTAGCTTGGGATAACCGCTATAGTCTTGAAATTCCGGATGATATTTCTATTGGCCCCTTCGTTTGGGAATATCGCGATGGGAATACGGGAAAAATCAACCGTACTGTTAATTTCGATCCCTCCTATGTTTCCAATACCGGCTTTCGTACCCTAAACAAGCCAGAAAATATTGAAGGCTCCGATGAGTTCTTTAATACCCTCATGCTGGCTGTTAAGTCCCCGCAAGATTTAAAAGATACCGCCGTGTTGTTCAAGCGTCGTGTGGATAGCTCGCGGGATGATGATGGTCAGCTCTACCTGGGCTTCCAGCGTCGCGCACGTCGCTTATCAACATCTGCTACAACGGATCCATTTTTAGGTTCCAACGTGATGATCGAAGAGTTCCGCGGCTTTAACGGCAAGGTCAGCGACTTCAACTGGAAGTATGTGGGAACGAAGAACATTCTTACACCTTACTACACGCATAAAGATGCGAAATTACGCGATGATTACAAAACGGCAGATTGGCGTGCGCCAGTTTATGGTGGAAAGGGTCAATGTTTCGCTCAAGTGCCTTGGAGTTTGCGTAAAACTTACATCGTTGAAATGACGCCTAAGCGTGCGGATCATCCGATCTCCAAGCGTACGCTGTATCTCGATGCTGAATCATTCCATGGCATTCTGAGCGAAGTGTATGACCGTAAAGGCGAGTTCTGGAAACTTTGGATGATTGGTGTAGGCCATCCATCAGGTCAGCTGCCAGGACCAGCTAAAAAGGGTGTCTGGACTTGGGACTCCGGGTCTATGATCGACGTCCAAGCAGCACAATGCACGACGCTGAATTTCCGTGTGACTTCGCTGGATCCTATTCCACCGAACGTTTTCACCATTGAATATATCCGTTCGCGTCAGTAAGCAGTTCGTTTAGACTACCCAGGTCGCTTGCATCATTGCAGGCTGCCTGGGTTTTTTTATTTCAAGGAGAAGAGCATGGGTTGGCTAGAAAATGATGTGGCATTGATCAGCGGTGGTGGCTCGGGTTTGGGCCGTGCGCTGGTTGAACGGTTTATTCAAGAAGGCGCCCGCGTGGGCGTGATTGAGCGTGATGCAGCTAAAGCACAAAAACTTACCCAGGATTTTGGCGATAAAGTCTGTGTAACGCAAGGCGATATCACTCTTTATGCGGATAACGAAAAAGCAGTGCAAGCCACCGTCGCCAAGTTCGGCAAGATTGATACCTTTA
Source organism: Rugosibacter sp. (assembly GCA_043731705.1). Taxonomy (GTDB): domain Bacteria; phylum Pseudomonadota; class Gammaproteobacteria; order Burkholderiales; family Rhodocyclaceae; genus Rugosibacter. The sequence continues at coordinate 6,410 of JAYTIQ010000085.1, read as the reverse complement.
TTGCCAATGCAGGCATTTTTGATTTTTTCATGAAGCTCGCCCATACCGATGCTGAAAAAGTTGGCCCTGCATTCGACGAACTGATGGCAGTGAATGTGAAAGGTGGCATTTTGGGGGTGAAGGCAGCATTGCCTGAGCTATTAAAGAGTCGTGGCAATGTAATTTTCACCATTTCGAATGCGGGCTTTTATCCCGATGGTGGCGGCGTAATCTACACCGCATCCAAACATGCCTTGGTTGGCGTCGTCAAGCAATTAGCTTATGAGTTGGCGCCTAAAGTGCGTGTGAATGGTGTAGCTCCTGGGGGCATGAAAACCGAGCTGGGTGGCTTGAAGGCAACGGGTACAGAGGGTACAAAATTAAACCAGTTGGATAATTTGGAAGACATGGTTAAGCACATCACCCCATTGCATGTCATGCCATCGCCCTCAGATTATTGTGGTCCGTATGTGTTGTTGGCTTCGCGCGCAAACTCTTCAGCAACGACGGGCGCGTTTATCAATACTGATGGCGGAATTGGCATGCGTGGTTTTATGACAACCGCCGGTGGCGATGATTTATAAACTTTAACTGCAAAGATAATGAATATGGATCCTAAGCAACTTCGTAATGCGCTGGGCAGCTTTGCTACGGGCGTGACGATTATCACGACAAGAGAAGCGCAGGGTGGCTATATTGGCGTTACAGCCAACAGCTTTAATTCACTCTCGCTTGATCCGCCACTCGTGCTGTGGAGTATCGGTAAAAATGCGTTTAGTTTTTCTGCATTTACCGAGTCAAAACACTTCGCTGTGCATGTGCTGGCAGCCGACCAACAAGCGTTGTCTGATCGATTTGCGCGTCCATCAACTGAAAAGTTTGACGGTGTCGAATTTGAACATGGACTTGGCGATGTGCCTTTGCTTTCAGGTTGCGCGGCAGTTTTTGAATGCACAACCGAGCAATACGTTGATGGCGGGGATCATGTCATAATGATCGGGCGGGTTGAGCGGTTTAGTGTCGATACGACTGCACTGCCACTGATGTTTTTCCGTGGCCGCTATGCAATTCCGGAAGCCGGGGGCATTTTCTCGCCACCAGTGACGGTTTGATTTAATAATAACTATTTGGTGAGCGCGCCTGTTCGGCGTTGCTCGCACAATATAACTAACAGCTTAAAAAGGAGACTTTCATGGGAGTTACTCGAATTGGTCACGTTTCTTTGCGCGTGATGGATATTGCCGCATCTGTTAACCACTACACCAAGGTGGTTGGCATGGATGTTACCCATCGTGACAGCGATGGCACCACATACCTTAAGTGCTGGGATGAATGGGACAAGTATTCTGTCGTGCTCAGACCCTCTGATCGCGCGCAACTTGATCATATTGCCTATAAAGTAGAAAGCGATGCTGATCTGGATGTGCTGGGTAAGCGCGTGGCAGATGCAGGTGTTGCAGTGAGCAAGCATGCAGTGGGCGAGCTCACTTTTTGCGGTCGGTCGATCAGCTTTATGTTGCCTAGCGGCCAGCGCATGTTTTTGTTCGCACAAAAAGACTTTCTTGGCAAGGATGTGGGCGTAATGAATCCTGATCCATGGCCAGATTCAAAGCATGGCATTGGCGCACATTGGCTGGATCACTGCCTGATTCTGGGCGAGTTGAATCCAGAAAAAGGGATTAACCGTGTGGCTGAATGTCATGATTTCCTAAAAGGCACACTGGATTTTCGTCTGACTGAACAAGCGATGGTCGGGCCAGGCCACACAGTCATGGCAGCCGCCTTTATGACACGTACCGTTAAGCCGCATGACATCGCGATTGTTGGCGCGCCGACTAATGGTTTTCATCATTTGTCGTTCTTCCTGGATAGCTGGCATGACATCTTGCATGCAGGCGATATTCTGTCGAAGAATCGCGTCAAGATTGAACTGTTGCCCTCGCGTCACGGCATTACGCGGGGTGAAACTATTTACTTCTTTGATCCGAGTGGTATCCGCAACGAAACCTTTGCCGGTCTAGGTTATGCAGCGCATCCCGATATGCCAGTGATTACTTGGGTTGAGGAAGAAATGGCGCGGGGTATTTTCTATACCGCACGCGAGTGGGTTGAGTCATTCTCTAGTGCGTATACCGCAGTGTAATGAGTGAGTGATCGGTTTTTGGTGGGCGGTGATGAGGATATCGCCGTCTTGCCGGCGCCGACTTTTAAGTAGACAAAACAAAGGCAACAAGCAACATTTTTGACAACAAAAAAGCAACCTGCGGGTTGCTTTTTTGTTGTGATCGTCAGGGTTATCCGGCAGATCAATATAGAGTATTGAATGTGATTGATTGACCTTGTGAATGGCGCGTTGCATACTTGAAAGAAATTACAAATACTCAGAGGAAGCCTGAGCATTCGCATGGGCGTGTATTCAAAATTGGTTTAGTTTCATTTGCTAGGCAGCGAGAGGATGCTGTGAGGCTATGGGTTTTTCTGTTCACGTTATTGCGCTGTGCAAACCTGTCATTTTTTAAGCTGCTTGGCCAAGATAAAAATTTAATACATTAAGGAGAATGTGGTGAGTAAACCCAGTTTTGTGAATCAACCCTTGATTGATTGGGAGCCAGCAAATACGGCAGTTCGTGCGGCGATTGAGCAGGCTGTTAGCATGGGGATTCGTGTGAATGCGTCGGTGGTTGATCCTGGTGGTTTGCAAGTGGCTTTTTTACGCATGCCTGGTGCGCCACTGCATTCAATAGATATTGCGACGGACAAGGCGTATACCGCTGCAGGTTTTGGCTTGCCCACGGGTATGTGGCACGAAGCGCTTAAAGCACATTCGGTCGCAGTGCAGGAGGGTGTGCCACTACGCCCACGATTTACCGCATTTGGCGGTGGCTTGCCGATCATGGCGGAGGGCCGGTTGATTGGCGGTATCGGGGTTTCCGGCGGGACTGAAGACGAAGATGTATTGTGCGCCAAGGCCGGTTTAAAAGCCATTGGTTTGGGTGAATGAGACTTGTGGCGGTTGGCAAACCAATCTGCCAACTGACCTTGCAACTCTGAGTTGCAACTGAGCTCGGCAACCCTGTGAGATGAGGATAAGCGCATGCTTGATATCAAGAATTTAATCAATACAAAAGACGGTGTTCAAAGCCGGCGGATTTTCCACGATCAGGCGATTTACGATTTGGAAATGGAGCAGATTTTTGCGCGCTGCTGGCTGTTTTTAACGCATGAGAGCTTGATTCCCAATACGGGCGATTACATTACAACCAAAATGGGTCAGGATAATGTGATTGTCGTGCGCCAGCAGGATGGCAAAGTTCGCGCCTTTGTGAATTCGTGCTCGCATCGTGGTGCCCGGGTTTGCGCGGCTGAAGCGGGCAATACACGCAGTTTTGTGTGTAGCTACCACGGTTGGGCTTATGGCATTGATGGCACTTTGCAAGGCGTGCCGCTGGAAAAAGAGGTTTATAACAATCAGCTCGATAAATCCACACATGGTCTTGTAGAGGTCGCGCTGGTGGATAGTTTTTGCGGATTTATTTACGGCTGTTTTGATCCGGCGGCTCCCTCTTTGCGCGAGTTCATGGGTGAAGCGGCCTGGTATCTGGAAGCGTGGATGGGTGCGCCCGGTGGCACGGAATTGATTGGCCCACCAAGCCGCTCGATTTTGAATTGCAACTGGAAAACACCGGGCGAAAATTTTATCGGCGATATGTATCACGTCGGCTGGACGCATGCGTCGTCAACCCAGGTGTTGTTTTCGCAATCCCCGCTGATGGCGTTGCAGGGCAATGCCTCACTGCCTGCCCCGGCTGAGGTGATGGGCATGCATTACACCAGCCGCAGCGGGCATGGGGCGGCCATTACCTATGGCGGTCGCGGTGGCTTGTATACGACAGCACATGAGAACGAGATGCTTGCGCAATGGCTGGCAGAGCAAATGCCGAAGGTCGCGGAGCGGCTGGGTGCGGTACGTGCGAAGTTATACAACTCAGCTTGGGATGGCACTATTTTCCCGAATAACTCGTTTTTGGTTGGGCCAAATACGTTCAAGGTTTGGTTGCCTCGTGGCCCTGGTTCGATTGAAGCCTTGACTTGGACGTGGGTTGAAAAAGACATGTCCGCTGAGCTAAAACGCATTATTGCCAGAAACATGAATCAAACCTTTGGTACGGCCGGCATGCTCGAATCAGAAGACGCCGACAACATGGAATCCATGACGCAATCGAATGATGGCTTGGTGACACGGCGCGGTACCTTGAATGCGCAGATGGGGATGGGCAAGGAAAGGGAAGACGCTGAAATGCCCGGCGTGGTGAGTGATGCAATGATCAACGAGTTATCACACCGCGGGTTTTATCGTTATTACCAGGAAATGCTGGTGGCTGAAAGCTGGGATGAGTTGCGCGCTAATTCGTCGCGCTGGAAAACCGTCCATCTGGAACGCTAATGGTTTCGATGGCTTAACCCAACGATCAAGCGGCATTCGAGGAGTAGATTTTGACGACACAACATCAAGAGATAGTGGTTTCCCGTGAAATGCGGGATGAGATTGAGCGATTTTTATTTCGTGAAGCGCGGTTGATCGATACAGAGCAAGAGCGCGAATGGCTGGAAACCATGGTTGATCCGGAGATCAAGTATCAAGTGTTCAGCCGTCAGTTACGTTATAGAAAAGACACGCGCGGCAGTGGTGATAAGGAAGTGTATTTTTTTGATGATAACTATGCTGATTTGGCGCATCGTGTCGGTTTGCGTGAGACGGGTACCCAATGGGTTGCCGATCCCCCCAACCGGCTACGGCGTATTGTAGGCAACATTGAAGGATTTGAGGGTGAGCTGGCAGGGGAGTATCGGGTCTATTCAAACTGCATGGTGACGCGCAATCGCATGGTGTATGAGCAGATGAGCTACGCTTATGGCCGTGAAGATATTCTTCGCCGTGGTGCGGATGGCAAGTTAAGACTTTTAGCGCGCGTGATCGATTTTGAAGAGCGTTTTGTGCGTGGGAAAAACTTGTTGTTTATTCTGTAAAAAAACAAAAAACAGGACAGAGAAAAGGAGGAGGTTATGGATTACCTGAAATACTTGCTGCCATCGGCTGTACTGACTTTAACCGGATTGGGTGTGTTGGCCGGGGGGCTGTGGGTGTGGACGGGTTTGGCGCTGTTTGCGGTAATGGCCATACCTGACATGCTGATGGACTTCGATTTTTCATCGCGGCGCATGGGTGCTTTGGGGGCGCTTTTCATGCTCTTCGTCCAGGTTATTCCATTGACGTTTTTGTGGGTGGCTTATTGGATATTCACCAGCCGCCATCCTGAACTGCTGGAAATCATTGGCGCCATTACTTCCATGGCCATCATTACGGCGGCAGTGGGTTTGCCCATTGGGCATGAGATGTTTCATCGCTCGGAACCTGTTTCGCGCATTCTGGGTGCTGTATTTACCAACTTGTTTTTGTTCAATTACATCGAGCTGGAACATAACAAAAGCCATCATGTGGAAACCTCATCCGCTTTGGATGTGGATACCCCGCATCGTGGTGAATCGGTTTATCACTTTATTCCGCGACTTTTTGTTTATGTGCACACAAACGGCTTTGCGCAGGAGGCCCGCCGTATGAAAGGCTATGGCAAGTCTGTCTGGTTCTCAACCAAGTCACGGGTTTTCTGGCAATGGGTGGGGGCGGTTGCATTGCTGAGCGTTTTTTACCTTGCTGATGGCTGGCGCAGTGTGTCGATTGTGTTGGTGACCGCTTTGCTAGGTGGCGCGATTGTGACGATTTTCAGCTATGTACAGCATTATGGCCTGCACCGTGTGCCCGGCTCACCCATTGAGAAACATCATGCCTTGAACCATACGCGGCCCATCTCGCGCGTATTGACCTTTGAGATCGTTACCCATTCGCAGCACCATACGGACCCTACGGTTCCCTACTGGAAACTGACAGCCTATCAGGATGTTCCACTGGTCGGGAGTGCCATCGGGTATTTCTTTCTCTCACTGGTGCCACCACTGTGGCATAGTGCGATGCGCAAGCACTTGGCTCGCTGGGATAATGAATTTGCCAATCCGGCTGAAAAAGAATTGGCGAAAAAAGCCAATATTGACGCAGGTTGGGCATCGTAAAAAGTCGGCGATGGTGATACGGCGCGAAGCGAGTCCCTTTTTGGGATGGCATCATCAAATGGCCGTTTCAAGCAATTTGCATCAGAAAGCAGTTCATTAGGCTAAGGAGAGAGATCATCATGAATGCCCCGCTGAAGACGGAAGATTTAAAGCAAGACAAGCTGAAATCATTACTGAGCGACCTGGAAAGCCGGGTGATCATTCAAGGCCCGGGTGACATCACCCTGGGTGCGCGGAACATCTACACCGACCAGGCCCTGTTTGAACTGGAACTGGAACACATGATCGAAGGCAGCTGGGTATAT
>JAYTIQ010000084.1:0-1890 GCA_043731705.1 Rugosibacter sp. | reverse complement strand
GCTGAAGCCTCGGACATCATGGCCACACTCTGGGAAAAACTGGCGCCCATGCGTGCCAGGCTCCCGGATGGCTACCGCATCGAAATTGGCGGCACCAATGAAACCGCGCTGGAAGATGAAGTAGCGATTCAAAAAATGCAGCCCGTCATGCTGGCCATGATGCTGATTATCATCATGCTGCAAATGCGCAGTTTTTCGGGCACCTTCATGGTGCTGGCAACAGCGCCCTTGGGCGTGATTGGCGCAACACCGGCGCTTTTGCTGGCCAACAAACCCTTCGGCTTTATCGCCCTGCTTGGCTTGATTGGCTTAGCAGGCATCTTGATGCGCAATACGCTCATCCTGACCAAACAAATTGACGACAATCTGGAGTTGGGCATGGCATCCTGGACTGCCCTGCGCGAAGCTACCGTGCAGCGCACGCGCCCTGTGCTGCTAACGGCAATCGCCGCCGCATTTGCCTTTGTGCCCCTCACCACCGATGCCCAGTGGGGGCCAATGGCTTACGTGCTTATCGGCGGCACCCTGGTTGGCACGCTCATCACGCTGCTCTTTTTACCCGCGCTCTATGCGCTATGGTTCAAAGTCAAACAACCCGCACTTGTCTAAAATAAAACTTTATGGAATCACGACTGACCGAACTCGAAATCAAGCTCAATCTTGCTGAAGACGCAATTGACGCGCTCAACCACACCCTCTTTCGGCAGCAGCAACAAATTGATCTCTTGCAAGCACAAATGCGTGAGCTTTATCGGCAGAGTCAAGCCACCGATTCCACAGACGCTGCAGAGGCATTAAATCAACCCGCCGACCCGCGCGCAGACATTCCGCCACACTACTGACAGCACGCAACCCGTTTTCGCTGCAGTGCGTCATCCCAATAAATCAAATTTATGGAATCTTTACTTATCTCCACGGGCGTCGTCGCCCTCGCTGAAATGGGCGACAAAACACAGTTACTGGCTTTTATCCTGGCTGCGCGCTTTAAAAAACCAGTGCCCATCATCCTCGGCATTCTTTGTGCGACGCTCATCAATCATGGCCTGGCCGGTGCGCTGGGCGCGTGGATTACCAGCCTCCTGAGCCCGGATGTCATGCGCTGGATTCTGGGTTTATCATTTATCGGCATGGCGATTTGGACCTTGATTCCGGATAAGATCGAGGAAGAAGAAACGCAAGTCGCCAAGCACATGGGGGTTTTTGGCGCGACCCTGGTCACCTTCTTTCTGGCTGAAATGGGTGACAAAACCCAGCTCGCCACCGTCGCACTCGCCGCGCATTACGCCACACCAGTGCTCGTTATTGCAGGTACGACGCTAGGCATGCTGCTGGCCGATGTACCCGCTGTTTTCGTGGGCAACCAGTTTGCTGAAAAAATCCCCATGAAGCTCGTGCATAGCCTTGCCGCAGGCATCTTCGCCGTGATGGGTTTGCTCACGCTGTTGCGGGTGGAAAAACTGTTCAGCTAAAAATACACAGCCTTGACAACACTTAATTGACCACCTGGTCAATCACTACCTGGATGCCTTTTGTCCCCGGCGTCACCTGGGCACTGCTGCCGGTTAAATCGCCACTGGCCGGCATGGCCTGGCCGGATTTGGACACGCGGACTTCCACGCGTAATTCTTTCGCCATGGAAATTTTATTGCTGGGCGCCATCGCCTGCGTGTCATCCAGATGAAAATCCAGCGGCAAATCGGCTACCCGCGCGCGTTGCACAGCCAGCGGCATGCGCGGGCCATTCACCGCACGGGCGAAAATAAATACCGTGTCATCCGGCTTTGCTTGTGCGCTGAGTGCGGCCGATAAAGTCACCCGCCCGCTGACCGCTGTTTTTGCTACGGCTGCCGCTGTTTTAGTTTTTTCCTCAGCGCTGGCAACTTGCTCAGG
>JAYTIQ010000083.1:0-2272 GCA_043731705.1 Rugosibacter sp. | reverse complement strand
TGGAGCAGCAGGGACTCAAACCCAAAGACCTGAAGCCCATGATCGGACAGATGAACCGGGTACGAAGTGCTTAACGGCAAGTGCAAGCTGACCATGGCGATGGTGTGGCGCCTGCACATCGGGCTGGGGATTTCGGCGGAGAGCTTGATTCGGCAAAATTGGTAAGACGCTTCAACTCTGCCGCGTTAGGACGGTCCACCGAAAAGTTGTAGGTGCATCCACGCACACATGCTATTTTTCCCTTACCCCATTTCCCTTGAGGTGGGACTCAAGTCCTTTTTGTTGAAGTCCTAGCTCAATTTGAATTGCGGTTTCAATCATCCATTTGGCCATTTCGCCAGAGGCGATTTGAACCCAAGGTTTTGAAGAATTACGCCAATCCCGTACAGGCTGTTCGAAATCCAAATACCAAGGCCACCAAACAGTTTTATTTCCTTTGGCATTAAATATCTGATCGAGTTCCGCCCTAATTTCTGGCAGGTCAGCGTCTGTTTCAGTATCTTTGTATATTCCATAACAAAAAGCACCACCGCCAGGTTTGTCGAATCCAAAACTTACTGTGTATTGATCTCCTGGTTTTAATTGTATGGAGATGGTTCCGTATGCTTTTGTAATGTCCATACTGCCCAAAAAATTCCAAGAATGACCGCCATCTTCGATACCTTGCTTTAATTGCTTTTCAAGCTGGCTGATTAATGAGCGTTTGATATCATTCTGTGCGGAAATAAGATCAAAGGATGTTTCTATATTATCCAGGCTGCGGGTCGCCTCAGCGACTAATTGTTGGCGTTCTGTCATATCTTGTATTCCCATAAATTGTTGACGGATATATTGCTCAAAGCTTTGGAGAAAAACCTGTACAGATGGTGCTTCACATTGTGTACGACAGGCTGTGAGCCAAGGTAGTAAATCGGCATAGCAACTTACGAGCAAATGCTTTTCATCTATTGCTATAGCTAAACAACCCGCGTCAATGCTGTGATTTGAGGGATGACGACCCTCGTCGCCTGACAAGTAAATCAACACGTACCCATCAGGGTATCTAATCCCTAAGTGTTTTAAATAATGTTTTATTTGATCTAATCCATCGGAAGCCCAAGGCTTATTTTCAATAGCAATAGCTACTTTTTTTCCTGCAACGTCACCCGAAAACTCAATCAGAATGTCAATGCGGCGCTCAGATTGCTGATTGGCATCGGTTAACACCTCGGTTGCGACGCGGCGAACTTCTCTATTTTTTACCACACTGGTTAGCACGAATTGTTGAATGAAAATGTCGAGAAATTTTCGACCTTGGGCATGACTTCCGTGAGGATCGAGTAGTTCGCGCAGTATGTTAGATAACACCAATTCGCTTGGGGCTATCAAGCCAATAGCATTGAAGTTTGGTGCAAATTGACTGGCATAAGTTGATCGTGCTACACGCAAACCTTGAAGTTTTGCGTGGGTTGAAAGTAAAAATTCTCTTGTTTTCATGTTTTTCTTAAAATTTATATAGTCGCTATTCTCATAGGGTAAGAAAAATATCGGGGATGAAGTTGAGTTGATTCTGATATGGGCTTTGATATTGCAGTTGTTCTAAATTGACATGGGAAATCGACTTACACCACTCACCGCATCCCCAAACCCCCGCAACCACCAATCCAGCATATCCGAGTTCACCACAGTCGCCGTAATCTCATACGCGTCGTCCAGTTCCACAACTTGCTGATCCGCAGACAGCGGACATTCCACCACATGAAGCCCGGCCCCTTTCGTTATCCGAAAACTCAGTCGAGTCTTCGTGCCGTCGCCGTAACCAAAGCGCCCAGCGTCATCGAATTTCTTCAGGTCGAAATCCTTGGGGCGCTCAAAAGTCAGGGTGGATGCCTGGGCTGAGATAAAGCGGTGCAGCGCCAGGCAGCGTTCGTTGTCGTAGCCCTCATACCGGCAAACCAGATACATGCGCGGCCCCTGCTGCGCCAGGCCCAAGGGCATGACCCTGGAAACTTTTCTGTCACCCTCGGCGTTTTTGTAGTCCACGTCGAGCCATTGGTTGCCGTACAGCGCATCGCTGACCTGCTCGAACACGTGGGCATCGACTTTGGGTGGCAGCAGCGGCTGGCTGGTGCTGACCACGCGCACTTTGTCCAGCCACTCGCGCTCGCGCTGGCTTGTGCCTTTCTCATCCAGCTGGCCACGCGCCTGGCTGAAAAAGCCTTGCATCGACTTCATCAGTTTGGCGGGCAGCAGGTTGCTCAGCTGTTGCTCGGCCAGCGTGAGGAGTAATGAT
>JAYTIQ010000082.1:0-8394 GCA_043731705.1 Rugosibacter sp. | reverse complement strand
ATAGTTTTCATGGCAAATCATGAGTTCAAGGGAAGTTGTATCGTGAAGTGACCTGTTCCGCGGCCAACGATAATGTCTCCTCCCAAGGTGAGTACATGTTCTTTGGTAATAGATAACCCCAATCCCGAGCCTTTGACAACGCCCACAGCAACGGCCTGACCACGATAAAACGGATCAAACAAATTGTCCCTGTCTTCATCCGCGACCCCTGGGCCCTCATCAATCACGGATAGCAAAGCATAACCCTCTTTTTTTTTTACTGACACGGTAATCGTGCCGTTAGCAGGTGAGTACTTAATGGCATTAGATAGCAGATTATCAAACATGATACGCAATCGTTCGGGATCTGTGCGCAAAACAAAATCATCCACTTGTTTATCTAATTTGATGTGCCGTGAGGTCATCGCCAGATGTTGTTTATCGATTACCTTCGCAATGATTTCCCCGGGTTTTACAGGTTGCAATTTAAGTGGCGTTTGCTGAAACTCAGACTCGCCGTGACGCAAAAAATCTTCAATCAGGTGTTGCAAGTCAAGGCTATGCTGACGCAGGATACGCACAATTTCGCGTTGTTTTTCTGTCAACGGCCCGGCAACTTCCTCGGATAATAAATCCGATCCTTCGCGCAATGCTGTTAAAGGTGTTTTTAGCTCATGCGAAATGTGGCGCAAAAAACGGCTTTTTTGTTCCTCTAGTTGAACCAGCCGCAACCGCAACCAATCCAGTCGATCACCCAACTGCTTTAAGTCATCAGGGCCATTCACCTCGATTCTGGCATCAAGACGACGCTCGCCCAGATCACGAATACCTTGCTCAAGCTGGGCAATCGGCTTGGCAAGCAGATACGTAAACCCGGCAACAATGAATATTGACAAGGGCAGCAACAAGAACAGCTGTCTTTTGACCTGTATCTCCGTTTGCTCGGCCAATACGCGCAAAGACTCTGCCTCTTTATCAATCACCTTGCTCGACCGTGTTAATAGTTGTCGTGTTGTATCGGCAATATCGGCATATCGCATCGCTGCATCCGCCGCGCCTGTCGCATCAATACCGATTTTTACGAGATAGGTGTTGAGTTGCTGTTCTTCTTGCTGCAGGGCCGTTAGCTCTAGCCGCATCGTGGCTTCAAGTGGCAGCTCGCCCAGTTGTGCGCTGGCGTTCACAAATCGTTGATGCAAGGTGAGATAACTCTTCCACAAGATGGGGTCTTTCAAGATGACGCTTTGTTGCGCAACCCGCTCCAGTGAATTGGCTGTTTCACTTAATTCTCTGGCGGCATGGGTCACTCGCGCGGCATCATAGATCGCCCGCTGGCTTTGCGTTGATAGTTGCTGTATGGCGACGGTATTAATCAGCAAACCAATAATCAATGGCAAAACCGCCAGCAAAAAGCCGGCTGACAGCAGCTTGAAGAACGATTTCGGATAATGAATATTCATAATAAGTCGTGATGCAAGATCTGTTCCCAATGCGAGTCATCGGGTTAGGTCACGATCGCCTATTGCTTGGCTTTTAATTGGCGCATCGCTGTGCGCATAAAACAGAGATCTTCCCATGCTTTCGCCTTATCGAGAGGACTGCGCAATAGATAAGCCGGATGATAGGTGACAATCACAGGAATTCCTTCGTAATCATGTACCTTAGCCCGTGCAGCGCCAATTTTTACTTCAGTTTGCAACAATGTCTGCGCAGCAGGACGGCCCAGGGCGACAATGAGTTTGGGCTGGATCAAGGCAATTTGTTGTGCAAGATAAGGTCGGCAAGCGGCAAGCTCGTCGTTGTTCGGAGTTCGATTTTCCGGCGGGCGGCATTTAACGGCATTGGCAATATAAACGTCTCGCCCGCGCTGCAGATCAATCGAGGCCAGCATGTTGTCCAGCAACTGGCCTGCCTGACCGACAAAAGGCTCGCCGCGTTCATCTTCCTCTGCGCCCGGCCCTTCACCGACAAAAAGCCAGTTGGCTCGGCGGTCGCCAACGCCTAACACGGCTTGTTTGCGCGCCTCGCAAAGTCGGCACTGGCGACACGCCGCAACGGTGACTGCTAGCTCGTCCCAATCCATGGGCATAGCGATGCTCGCCACGTGCGTGTTTGTCGTATTGTCTGCCGATGCTTGCGCGGCAGCCGAATGAGTCGCCTCGGCCGGTAGCTCAGTCGCCGCAGGAGCGACGGGGGAAGCGCGCAGTTTCCACAGCGGCCCCAGCCCCATTTCATGCAGTATCTGTTGACGACGAGGATTCATCAGTTATTTATAACTCGCGTGCCATCACGATCGCATCTTCCCGTTGTTCATGGGCTGGATAATAACCGCGTCGCCGACCAATCTCAATGAACCCCTGGCATATGTACAAGGCCAGCGCAGCTTGATTCGTCGCACGCACTTCGAGCAGCATACGCGTTGCCTGCCGCGCCTTGGCACGCGCCATCAGATGCTGCAAAAAGGCTGCGCCAACCCCCTGTCGTTGAAACGCGGGTAACACGCTGATGTTCAGCAAATCGGCCTCATCCACCGCTATCATCACTACGCCATAGCCGACCCAGGCGTTGCTGCTGTCATATGCGAGCAGAGCATCATGACCAGATGCCAGCGAATCGGCAAACTGGCCACGCGTCCACGGCGAGGCATGCAATGTAGCCTCGGCGGCGACCACGGCATCCAGATCAGCCAGGGTCATCGCGGTGGTGCGCAAGTATTGGTCAAACATCATTTCAATCCGCCGCGCGCCAAGCGTTCGCTAGTGGTAAATGCCACTTTGTCGCGCACATAAAATGGCTGGGCATCGGCGGCAGCCACGCCTCGGCCGCTGGCTAATACCGGTGCTGCCAAGCGTGCCACAGCAGCGGCTGAAGGAAAAACATCCGGGTGAATGCCCGCCAAGTCAGGTTTGCGGCTAGCCAATAATTCACCATAGGTTTTAAAACCATCGCCCACACCCCACCCATTTTGAAAACTCGGCGCTGGCGAGACGGCGGGCGCGACGCAATGAGGCGCCATGACTTCGTGAGCGACCTCCCCTTCGATGGTGTAAGCGGCCGCATAAATTTCATTCATGCGTGCATCAAGACATGCCCAGACATTGCGCTCGCCCGATGCCAAGGCCAGCGCGGCTAGGGTTGAGACAGGTGCAACAGGCACATCCAGACCAAATGCCAGCCCCTGCGCGACACCGCACGCCAAGCGCAAACCAGTAAACCCGCCAGGGCCTGCACCAAACGCAATGCCATCGAGTTGCTTTAGCGTTATGCCAGAAAATGCCAGCAGCTCATGCGCCCAGGGTAAAAGATAGGCCGAGCCACTGTTCGGGTGATCGGCAAACCGTTCGGTGATCTCGCCATCCTGCCAAAGTGCGACGGATAGGCGTCGCGTCGCCGTCTCGAAGGCCAGAAAGCGCACGGTTGTTGATTAAACGCAGCGTTGCTTAAACGCGCGGACGGCCAAACATGCCGCGCAAGGCATCTTGCAAATCAGCAGGCAATACAATCGTTTTGGCGTTTTCCGAGGTAGCCAGGCTACCCAGCGTCTGGATATATTTCTCGCCCAGCAAATAGCGCACCGGGGCATCGTCACTCCCCAGCGCCACGGCGACGCGCTTGATAGCTTCGGCACTCGCCGTCGCCAAAGTCACTTGTGCTTCGGCTTGCAAGCGCGCCGCCTGAAGCTGGGCTTCCGCGTTGAGAATAGTCGATTGCTTGGTGCCTTCAGCGCGGGTCACGGTGGCTTTGCGCTCACGCTCGGCAGAGGCTTGTGCCTCCATCGCGCGCTGCATCGATTCAGATGGCTTGATGTCTTGTATCTCGACCGATTTGACGGTCAGCCCCCAATCAATGGCTTCGTCGGCAATACTCTCGCGCAAACGCGCCTTGATCGCATCGCGATTCGACAATGCTTCGTCCAGATTCATTTCACCAATGATTGAACGCAGCGTGGTCATGATCATGTTGCGAATTGCCTCGGAAAAATCCGTGACGCCATACACCGCCTTGACCGGGTCGGTAATCTTGATGAACGCAATCGCATTGGTCAGGATCACGGCATTGTCTTTGGTGATGACCTCCTGCTCTTGCACATCCAGAATAATGTCTTTGGTTACCAGCTTGTAACGCACCTGATCCAGATAAGGAATGATGACATTCAGCCCAGGCAACAATGTTTTATGGTATTTGCCCAGCCGCTCGACAACCCACTCCTCGCCTTGTGCCACAATGCGCACGCCCTTGGCCACGGTCACTGCGGCGAAAACAAAGAGTGCAATTACAAAAAATCCAAGCTCACCCATCATGCGCTCCTCAGGTTTTACCCACTTTTAAAAATTGGCCATCTACTGCCAGTACTTTGACTCGCGTTCCAGCAGCAATGGATTCATCAGCCAGGCAAGCCCAACGTTCTGCCCCCATGATGGGCTTTTGAAAGCGCACTTCACCGCGTCCTGATGCGGAGCCCACAGGTTCAATTGCGCTCACGAGCACCCCAATCTCACCTAATGCCTCATCTGCCTGGCCCGAACGCGTTTTGTTCGTATGGCGAAAAAATTTGAACCACAACACCGTCATCACTATCGAAGCAGCTGTCCATAGCAATATCTGAGCAACGAAGCTCAAGTTCGGAAGCACCAATAAAGCCACGCCCACGAGTAGCGCGCCCACGGCGAACCAGATGATAAAAAAACTGAACAAGGCTAGCTCCGCCAGAGCCAGCCCCATGCCTAATACCATCCAGTGCCACCAGAGAAGTTGCATGGTTTATTTTTTGTGGCTG
This sequence comes from Rugosibacter sp., assembly GCA_043731705.1. Classification (GTDB taxonomy): domain Bacteria; phylum Pseudomonadota; class Gammaproteobacteria; order Burkholderiales; family Rhodocyclaceae; genus Rugosibacter. The sequence continues at coordinate 3,638 of JAYTIQ010000082.1, read as the reverse complement.
GCGAGTCGCATCGACGTATCAATCACGGTATCCGGATTCAACGAAATGGTCTGGATACCTTCATCCATCAGCCACACGGCAAAGTCAGCGTGATCCGACGGGCCTTGACCGCAAATGCCCACATACTTGCCCAAACGATTACACGTAGCAATGGTCATGGACAGCAACTGTTTCACTGCCGGATCACGCTCGTCAAACGAATGCGCTACCAGGCCAGAATCACGATCCAGGCCTAGCGTCAGCTGGGTCAGATCATTCGAGCCGATGGAATAACCATCAAAGTGCTCAAGAAACTGTTCAGCCAACAACGCATTGGAAGGGATTTCGCACATCATGATCAGCTTCAACTCATTTTCGCCACGGCGCAGACCATGTGCCGCCAGCAATTCAACCACTGTGCGGGCCTCATCCACCGTGCGTACGAAGGGCACCATGATCTGCACATTGGTCAACCCCATGTCATTGCGCACGCGCTTCATGGCACGGCATTCGAGCTCAAAACAAGCGCGGAAAGATGGTGCGATATAGCGTGAAGCCCCACGGAACCCCAGCATGGGATTTTCTTCTTCCGGCTCGTAAATCTCGCCGCCGAGCAGCTTGCGGTATTCATTTGATTTGAAATCCGATAAACGAACAATCACCGGCTGCGGATAAAACGCCGCCGCAATGGTCGCCACGCCCTCAGTCAACTTCTCGACAAAAAATGTCTCGGGCGAAGCATAGCCGCGCGAACGGCGCAGAATTTCTTCTTTCAGGCTGGCGGGTACCTGATCAATTTCAAGAATCGCCTTGGGATGAATACCGATCATGTTGTTAATCACAAACTCAAGCCGGGCCAGACCCACACCCGCATTCGGGATCTGCGCAAACTCAAAGGCCAGTTCGGGGTTGCCCACGTTCATCATGATTTTGACCGGCAACTTGGGTAAGTTACCCACATCCTGCCGCGTGATTTCAAACTCAAGCGCATCGCGATACACGTAACCCGTATCACCCTCGGCACACGATATGGTCACGCTCTCGCCTTCGATCAAGGCGGTGGTGGCACTGCCGCAACCCACAATGGCAGGGATGCCCAGCTCGCGCGCAATAATCGCCGCATGGCAAGTACGCCCGCCACGATTCGTCACAATCGCTGAAGCACGCTTCATGACGGGCTCCCAGTTGGGGTCTGTCATATCCGCGACCAGCACATCCCCTGGCTGTACCAAGTGCATTTGCGTGGGATCTTTAACCACACGTACCACGCCGGAACCGATTTTTTGCCCGATGGCGCGGCCACTGGTGAGCACTTTGCCATGCTGCTTGAGCTTGTATTTTTCAATCACCGAAGCATGATTATCTTGCGACTTCACGGTTTCTGGGCGCGCTTGCAGGATATACAGCTTGCCATCCTGGCCATCCTTGCCCCATTCGATGTCCATCGGCCGATCATAGTGCGCTTCAATGATCATGGCATAACGCGCCAGTTCAAGAATATCTGCATCAGTTAGCGAGAAAACATGCCGATCACTTTCCGGCACGTCTATCGTTTCCGTACTGCGCCCGGCCTGCCGCGAGTCGGTAAAAATCATCTTGATGAGTTTGCTACCCATATTGCGTCGAATGATGGAAGGCTTGCCTAGCGCCAGCGTGGCTTTATGAACATAGAATTCATCCGGATTCACCGCGCCTTGCACCACGGTTTCGCCCAGGCCATAACTTGAGGTGATAAACACGACTTTATCGAAACCGGATTCCGTATCCATCGTAAACATCACGCCAGAAGCGCCAGTGTCTGAACGCACCATGCGCTGCACACCGGCTGACAAGGCTACCTCGGCATGCGCAAAGCCCTTATGCACGCGATAGGCGATAGCGCGGTCGTTGTAGAGCGAGGCGAATACCTCTTTGATGGCATGCAGAATATTGTCATAGCCATGAATATTCAAAAAACTTTCCTGCTGGCCCGCAAACGAAGCATCCGGCAAATCTTCCGCCGTCGCGGAAGATCGCACAGCAAAGGTGGCCTCAGCCCCACTTGCGGCAATGAGCAACTCGTATTCTTGTTTGATTTCATATTCCAGCTTGGATGGGAACGGGGTATCCACCACCCATTGACGAATCTGCGCACCCACTTTTGCGAGCTTTTCAACGTCATCCACATTCAATGCATCCAACGCGGCATTGATGCGATCAGCCAACCCTTGATGGGCGAGAAACTCGCGATACGCCAACGCCGTCGTTGCAAATCCTCCTGGCACGCGCACTTGCGATGCCGCCAGTTGGCTGATCATCTCACCCAATGATGCATTTTTGCCGCCAACATCCCCCACATCCGTCATGCGTAAATGCTCAAAGCCAATCGCGTAGCGATGTGTAAAAGGTCTAGATGAAGACATACAAGTTCCTTCTGTTAACATGGAGGGAAAGCCGCCATTTTATAGCCATTTACACGCCTTCTACCTTCTTGAGAGATTATTCATGATCCTTTCCACGCCCGCGTCCGCCCGGCATACCGTATTTTTTGTCTCGGATGGCACAGGTATTACTGCTGAAACGTTGGGACACAGTTTGCTCTCACAGTTTGAAGACATCCAAACAGCTCAAGTACGCATGCCCTTTATTGATTCCGTTGCCAAGGCCGCTGACTGTGTAGCCAAAATCAATGCTGCAGGAATGAAGGATGGCAATCGAGCCATCGTGATTTCTACCTTGGTGAATCCTGAAACCGTGACAGTGCTGCACCAGGCCAATGCCTTGATTCTCGATTTTTTCGGCGCTTTTATTTCGCCACTGGAAGCCGAATTTGGCCTGAAGTCCAGCCACACCATTGGGCGTAGCCATAGCTTGGTGAATTCATCAGAATATGTGGCGCGAATGGATGCGATCAATTTCACGCTGGCCCATGACGACGGTGTATCCAGCTCGGAGCTGGATAAATCAGATGTCATCCTCGTGGGCGTCTCGCGCAGTGGTAAAACGCCAACCAGCCTGTATTTGGCAATCCAGTTCGGTATCAAGGTTGCCAACTATCCTTTGATTCCGGAAGATTTTGAACGCAACAAACTCCCCGATGGACTCACCAAACATCGGCACAAGCTGTTTGGTTTAACCATCAATCCTGATCGGCTCTCTGCTATCCGCCAGGAACGTCGCCCTGACAGCATCTACGCCTCCCTCGAAAACTGTCGCTGGGAAATTGAGCAGGCACAAAAGATGATGCGCAGAGAAGGGATTGAGTGGCTTGAATCAACTACCAAATCCATTGAGGAAATTGGCGCGACCCTGCTGCAAACCTTGAAAATTGATCGACGCACGTGCTAAACACCATCCATCTTTGAACACTTACCCCAGAACCCTACTGTGATCTCCGCACGTTTACACCATACCTCCCGTCTGCTCGTGGCTTTATTGCTCTTTGCAGCAACTTGCCAAGCCTTTGGCGCTTCGCAGTTTCCTGTGGCCGCAGAAAACGGCATGGTGGTCACAGCGCAACATCTGGCCACCAAGGTGGGCGTGGATGTCTTGAAAAAGGGCGGCAATGCCATTGATGCGGCTGTCGCCGTCGGTTATGCCCTTGCCGTGGTCTACCCTGCGGCGGGAAATCTGGGTGGTGGCGGATTCATGACCATACAACTCGCCGATGGCCGCAAAAC
>JAYTIQ010000081.1:0-3096 GCA_043731705.1 Rugosibacter sp. | reverse complement strand
GCAAAGCGGCCTTTTTCTTTCAGCGCCAAACGCTGGCGAACCCCGAAGCGATGCTGTTCATCCACAATCGCCAACCCCAAGCGGTGAAAGATGACATTCTCTTCGATCAGCGCATGCGTTCCGACCATTAGCACCGTCTCACCAGCGCCGACTTTTTCCAGCACGATGGCCTTGTCGCGCTTTTTCAGGCTGCCCGTGAGCCAGGCCACCTCTATCCCCAAGGGCGCCAACCAGAGGGAGAGTTTACGGTAATGCTGTTCAGCGAGAATTTCCGTCGGCGCCATGAGCGCAGCCTGATAGCCGGCCTCAACGGCATGCAGCATGGCCAATGCGGCAACGATAGTTTTGCCGCTACCCACATCGCCTTGCAGCAAGCGTTGCATCGGGTGTGGCTGAGTCAAGTCGTTGGCGATCTCATGCCATGCGCGTTGCTGCGCCCCGGTTAAACGAAACGGCAACGCGGCCAATAGCTGCTGCGTGAGCATGCCGCTGGCGGCAAGTTGCGGTGCCCCGCGCACACGGCGGGCAGTGTAAGCGCGGCGTAAAGACAATTGCTGTGCTAACAACTCATCAAACTGCACGCGCCGCCAGGCCGGATGATGGCGTGACTCTAATTGCTCCAGAGAACACTCGGCAGGCGGTGAATGCAATAGACGCACCGCTTCGGAAAAAACCGGTAACCCCAGTTTGGCTAGCACATCAGCAGACAAGATATCGGCCAGATCACTCCGTGCCAAAGCGCGACTGATCAAGCGGCGCAAGGTAGCCTGCCCCAGCCCGGCGGTGGTGGGATAAAACGGTGTTAAACCGGCTGGCAGTGCTACGGCACCTGCCCTCACGACATGAAACCGAGGATGAATCATTTCATCGCCCAAAAAACTATCGCGCAATTCGCCAAATACCCGCAAGCGCACGCCAGGTTGCAGCACTTTTTGCTGGCTCGGATAAAAATTCAAAAACCGCAGGGTGAGTGTGCCGCTGTCATCTTGAACACGCACCACTAACTGGCGTCGCGGGCGAAAGGCAATGTCACAGCTGAGCACCTCAACCTCAAACTGTGCGGCCACTCCAGGGAGAGCATCGCTCACCGCAGTGATACGCGTTTCGTCCTCATAGCGCAGCGGCAAGTGCAGGACACAATCGATGTCACGGCGCAAGCCCAGCCGCGCCAAGCGGCCTGCCAGCGTGTTGCCAGCCGGCCCCGCTGCTTTTTTTTCGCGACGTTCAGCCAATCACCAGAACCGCATCGGCCTCGACCAAGGCATCACGCGGCAAGTCTTTTACACCGACAGCTGCGCGCGCTGGATAAGGTACTGTGAAATACCGCACCATGACGTCATTCACTTTGGCAAAGTGCGCCAGATCGGTGAGATAAATCGTTATGCGCACGGCGTCATTCAGCGTTGCACCAGCGGCTTCGCTCACCGCTTTCAGGTTTTCAAAGACGCGCACAATCTGTGCATCAATACCTTCGGCCATTTGCATGGTGGCCGGATCCAGCCCAATCTGGCCCGACAAATACACCGTATTACCCGCTGCTACGGCTTGTGAGTAAGGGCCAATCGCGGCAGGTGCCGCAGATGTTGCAATGATTTTTCGGCTCATCAGTTCATTCTCGGATAGGTTAATAAATATTGATGCAATGATTACTTCAGGATCACCAACACACTCTCTTCAATGCCCAGCGCTTTGAGCTTGGCACGCGCCTCATCTGCTTCTGCACGCGTGGCAAAAGGGCCCACATGCACCCGCGCCTCAAACACAACGGGCACTCCTTGCGCCTGCATTTTTTGGCGCAAATTTTCTGCATTCGCCACGGTATTGAACACCCCTAACTGCACGCCGAAATGTTGCGCTCCCGAGCGCTTTTTCGCCGGGATGAGTGGTTGAGAAACAAATACCTCTGTGGAATCAGCTGCTGTCGTTGTGGACGGGGTTGCGTTGGCTGGCACTACAGGCTGTGCTCCGGTGATATGAACAATGCCGGCTTGCTGCTCGGCAACATTTCCGACAGCGCTCCCGGACGCAGCAATCGAGGGCGGCGACTGATCTGCTAGCTTAGCGGGTAAAGGTAGTGGAGATGATGTTGGCAACGACGAAGAAGTCGGTGGCAGCGGTGGCGAAGCGTCCTGCGAGACCCACGGTAAACCGCTGGAACGCAGCGCACCGCCAATAACCCAGAGACCAAGCAGGCCCACCGCAACAATGCTGATCGTCGCAATCCGCGTAACGGTGCGATCCTTGATTGTCTCGTCCATAATGTTCGCGGGTTCTGCTTGCCTCTCTACGTCTTCTGCCATCGTTATTACCTTTCGCCAGTGCCGTATATATTAAATATATTGCGCGTCCATGCTCAATCCAATCGGTCTTGATCATACCGCGTCTGTGATCACATTAAAATGAGATCATCCCATACGGATAAAAAAGCCCTGGCCGTTTAAAATCAGTTTCTGAATGCCCTGTGAATCAAGATTTTTACTACCCCCTTGCACCAACCCCTGCCAACACCATGAATAATGAACTTTGCATTGGCCTTGTTTCCATTTCTGATCGCGCCGCCAGCGGTGTGTATACTGACCAAGGCTTACCTGCTCTGGAAGCCTGGTTTACCGATGCACTCATTTCACCTTGGCGCATGGTGACGCGGTTAATTGCCGATGAACAAGCCTTGATTGAACAAACACTCATTGAATTGTGCGATATCTCGGGCTGCCATCTGGTACTGACCACTGGCGGCACAGGCCCGGCATTGCGTGATGTCACCCCTGAAGCAACGCTGGCCGTAGCGCACAAGATCATGCCCGGCTTTGGGGAACAAATGCGCCAAATATCGCTGCAATTTGTCCCCACTGCTCTGCTCTCACGCCAAGTCGGCGTCATACGCGGCCAATCGCTCATTCTGAATTTACCCGGCCAGCCAAAGTCAATCAAAGAGACGCTGGAAGGGGTAAAAGATGCAGAAGGCAACCTGCGGGTTCCGGGCATATTTTCAGCAGTGCCTTACTGCATCGATCTGATCGGAGGGCCATATATCGAAACCAATGAAACAGTAACCAAGGCCTTTCGACCAAAATCAGCGATCAAGCCAAAGACGCA
>JAYTIQ010000080.1:0-6111 GCA_043731705.1 Rugosibacter sp. | reverse complement strand
GGCATGCGATGCCCATGCGGCTGTTCCGGTACGCTCAGTTGCAGGGCACCGTGGAAGATAGCCATATCGCGGTTGGGTGGGATCAGGTAGACGCCGTTGGGCGCTACCACCATCTGATCCTGCGCCTCGACCACCGGCATAGGCGTAGACCGTTGCAGAATCTCGCTGAGGATGCTGGCGTGGTTTGGATCAAGATGCGGCACTAGTACGAAGGCCATGCCACTATCCGGCGGAATCTGGCGAAAGAACAGATCAAAGGCTTCGAGCCCGCCGGCGGAAGCGCCCACGCCGACGACAGGAAAGCTGCTGGTGGCTGGTTTAAGCTTGCTTGCCGTGTCGTTGATGGGGATCGTGTTGGACGGTATCCTGGCGCGGGCTTTCCGCAGGCCCTTGCTGGCTACCACGTGCTTCCCCTATGGCGTTGCACTAGTCTGAACATAAAATAATATTACCTTATGAAATAGAAATACCGACACATGCTGTCTGATTGTTTGCCTCATGGTTCGTGAAAAGTCGGCGCTGGCGATACGGCGTTGAATGAGGCGCGGCAGCCTGCGCGAGGGGCGCAGGTGGTCAATGAGGCCAATGAAGTATCTGCATGCCCGCGTTGGCTTGCGCGTGTTCCCGCGTCGTTATTAACGGCTATGATGGACAGAATGCCAATGAGAGGCCGTACAACGTGATTGCTCATCCTGCCTGTGCTGCATTGCTAGCGGCGCGCGAATATGATCCTTTTGCTGTGCTCGGTTTACATGCCGAGGCAACCGGCTGGTGTCTGCGCGTGTTTCGTCCGCAGTCTGCATCGGTTGCGGTTGCGCTGGCAGATGACCAATGGGGTCAGCTAACAGAGACTAGCAAGGGAGTTTTCGAATGGCATGGCGCTTTGCCCCTGCCACGGCCCTGGCGGCTGCGCGTTGATGGCGTACTCCAGCATGATGCTTATGCTTTCCCACCACTGCCGCCAGCGGATGACCTGTTCCTGTTCAATGCGGGCAGGCTGCACCAGGCTTGGCTCATGCTCGGTGCCAATGCGGTCATGCGCGAAGGGGTGGCCGGTGTCTGTTTTCGTGTCTGGGCACCGAATGCCGAACGGGTTTCGGTGGTCGGCGATTTCAACCACTGGGATGGGCGAGTGCACCCGATGGCATCGCTGGGTGTTTCTGGCGTATGGGAATTATTCATTCCAGAATTGTCGACTGGCGCGCTGTATCGCTTTGAATTGCGGGTGCGCGGCAGCGGTGCACTGCGTCTCAAAGCCGATCCCTATGCCCGGGCATTTGAGCGGCGTCCGGCCACCGCTTGTTGCGTCACGGCGGCAGCGACGCATGTCTGGAGGGACGCCGAGTGGCTGCGTGCGCGTGCGGCGCGTGACTGGCTGCATGCGCCGATGAATGTGTATGAGCTGCATCCGGGCAGCTGGAAGCGGCATCTCCCCGATGGGCGCTTCTACAGCTATCGCGAACTGGCGGCACATCTGGTGCCTTATATGCAGGAGATGGGTTTCAGCCATGTTGAATTCATGCCACTGATGGAGCATCCGCTGGATGAATCCTGGGGTTATCAATGTACTGGGTTTTTCGCGCCGACCTCGCGTTTTGGCAGCGCGGATGATTTGCGTTTTCTGATTGATGCGATGCATCAGGCCAACATCGGCGTGATCCTCGACTGGGTGCCCGGGCATTTTCCGGCGGATGATTGGGCGCTGGCGCATTTTGATGGCACCTCGCTTTTTGAACACGAAGACCCGCGCCAGAAAGTGCATCCTGATTGGGGTACGCATGTGTTCAATTATGGGCGCAACGAAGTCAGGAGTTTCCTGCTTTCCTCAGCGCATTACTGGTTATCCGAGTTTCATGTTGACGGCTTGCGCGTTGATGCCGTGGCCTCGATGATCTACCTCGATTACTCGCGCCAGTCCGGCGAGTGGACACCGAATATTCATGGCGGACGTGAAAATCTCGAAGCCATTGCCTTTTTGCGTGAGCTAAATGAAATGGTGCATGGCCAGTTCCCCGGTGCGCTGACCATCGCCGAAGAATCCACTGCCTGGCCCATGGTGTCGCGTCCGGTATGGCTGGGTGGCCTGGGGTTCTCGATGAAATGGAACATGGGCTGGATGAACGATACGCTGCACTACCTGCGCCAGGATCCGGTGCATCGGCGCTACCATCATGAGCAACTGACTTTTGGCCAGCTGTATGCCTATAGCGAAAATTTTGTCCTGCCGCTGTCGCATGATGAAGTCGTGCACGGCAAAGGGCCACTGCTGGGGAAAATGCCGGGCGACGAATGGCAGCGTTTCGCTAATCTGCGCCTGCTATTAGCCTACCAGATGGCAGCACCGGGCAAGAAGCTGTTGTTCATGGGTGCGGAACTCGGCCAGCCCTGGGAATGGCGAGTCGCAGAAGAGCTGCCTTGGCATCTGCTGCAATATCCCTTGCATGCCGGGGTGCAGCAGTTGTCCCGCGACCTCAATCATTTGTATCTGAACACCCCGGCGCTGCATGATATGGATTTTTCCAGCGAGGGCTTTCAGTGGATCGACTGCCATGATGCCGACCAGTCGGTGGTCAGCTGGCTGCGCCGTGCCAGGGATGGCAGCCATGCCGTCGTGGTGGCCAACTTCACGCCGGTGCCACGCCACGGTTACCGACTGGGCGTGCCGCAGCCCATTGATTATGTCGAGCGCATGAACAGCAATTCCATGCTGTATGGTGGCAGCGATTTGGGCAATGGTGGACGTGTATGCGCCGAGCCGCTGCCCTGGATGGGGCAGCCTGCGTCAGTGAAACTGGTCTTGCCGCCGCTGGCGTTGCTGGTGCTGATGCCGGCTTAGTTTGGGATGCAGTAAAGGCTCAGTGGTCAGGTTCCACTTTGCTGTGCCATACGCAATGCACCGTTCAGCCCCAGGGCTGGATCAGTGGCGACATGAATTGGCATCCTGGCCGCGATGGCCGCATGCTCGGCTTTGGCATTGAAGGCTGGCAGAAAGGGGCTTTGCGGCAGCAGGGGCAGCAACCTGGCGGCGATGCCACCGGCGAGAAAAACGCCACCACGGGCGAGGCAAGCCAGCGCCATATCACCGGCAAAAGCGCCATAGGCGGCGAGAAACAGGTTCAGCGAACGGTGTGCTGCGTTATCGGTAGCGGTTAGCGCAGATTGAGAAATTTCCTCCGCTGGCCGTCTTTCACCTGTCATGCACTCGTGAATGGCAGTAATGCCCGGCCCCGAGACGACATGCTCCCAGATGACCCGGCCATGGCGTGCATGCAGGAATCGCCATAGTTTGAGCTGCGCTTCGTCGGCGGGGGCGAAGGCCACATGGCCGCCTTCGCCGGGAATGATGCGCCAGCCTTGCGCTTGCGGCAGGACGATCGCCATGCCAAGGCCAGTACCCGCGCCGACGACCAGACAAGGTGCATCGGGCAGCGGCTGTCCTGCTTGCAGCGTCACGCGTTGATCAGTGCTCGCAGTGACCGCGCCGAGCGCAGCGGCAGCGAAATCGTTGACCAATTGCAAGGGCGGCAGGCCGAAGCGGTGCGATAGTGCTTCGCGGTCGATGGTCCAGGGCAGGTTGGTCAGTTTGGCCGAGCCACCATCGTCGGCGATCGGACCGGCGACAGCCAGGCAACCGCCATGCACTTGGGACGGCTTGATCTGCGCATCGCTAAAAAAAGCGGCGAGCAGGTCGGTGAAATTCAAAAAGTCGGCGCTGGCATAACGGCGTTCGATGAGCGGTGCGCCATTTTCCGCCAGCCCGAGCAGCACCTTGGTGCCGCCGATGTCGCCGCCGAGGATCATGCGGACATGCTGCGGTTACACAGCCACTGGCGCGGCGATGTGTGGATGCGGGTCATAGGCTTCCAGCGTGAAATCCTCAAAACGGAACGCGAAAATATCCTGCACGGCAGGGTTCAGCCGCATGCGCGGTAGCGGGCGCGGTTCGCGCGTCAGTTGCAGCCGGGTTTGCTCCAGGTGGTTGCTGTACAGATGGCAGTCGCCACCCGTCCACACAAACTCGCCGGGTTGCAGTTGGCATACTTGCGCCACCATCAACGTGAACAGCGCATACGAGGCGATGTTGAACGGCACGCCCAGAAAAATATCGGCGCTGCGCTGGTAGAGCTGGCAGGAGAGCTTGTTGTCGGCGACATAAAACTGGAACAGCGCGTGGCAGGGCGGCAGCTTCATCTGCGGGATGTCCGCCGGGTTCCAGGCGGAAACGATGTGGCGGCGCGAATCCGGATTGTTTTTCAGGCCGGCTATCAACTGGGTGATCTGGTCAATCTCGCCCGCGGGGTTTGCCGCGGAAGGATTAGGCCAATGACGCCATTGATGACCATACACTGGCCCCAAGTTGCCATTTTCGTCCGCCCAGTCGTCCCAGATCGAGACACCATTTTCCTTGAGGTAGCGGATATTCGTTTCGCCCTGCAAAAACCACAGCAGCTCGTGAATGATCGAACGCAGGTGAAGCTTTTTTGTGGTGAGCAGCGGGAATCCAGCCGCCAGATCAAAGCGCATCTGATGGCCGAATACCGAGCGTGTGCCAGTACCCGTGCGGTCAGATTTTTCCGTGCCATGGTCAAGCACGTGGCGCATCAGGTCAAGGTAGGGACGCATAGGGCAGCAGATTGTGAAATGAAAAGAAGGTGAATTTTAAAGCAGCTTGGATCATTGCGCGGAAAGACAAGATTAAAAAAGCGTATCGTTAGTATTTCTCAGGAGGTGCCATGTCTTTTCGTGACCGTAGTCATGCCGCGCACCAGATGGTTGCAGCGCTTGCTGCCTACCAGGGCAAAAATCCTCTGGTGCTGGCTATTCCGCGTGGTGCCGTGCCGATGGGGCGGATCATTGCGGATGCCCTGGGGGGAGAGTTGGATGTGGTTCTGGTGCGTAAATTGTCCATGCCAGCCAATCCGGAATTCGCTGTCGGCTCGGTGGATGAATCGGGCTGGACGTATGTGGCGGAATACGCTGCGACGGCAGGTGCGACAGCAGACTATCTGGAACAGGAAAAGCAGCGCCAGCTCGCCACCATCCGCCGTCGGCGTGCCGAATACACGCCATTGCATCCGCCGATTGATCCAGCTGGGCGTATCGTCATTGTGGTTGATGACGGTTTGGCTACCGGAGCCACCATGATCTCAGCCTTGCACAGCCTGCGCGACAAGAAACCGGCCAGGCTGGTGTGCGCTGTGCCGGTTGCGTCCCCCGATACGGTAGCCCGGGTGGCGCAATATGCCGACGAGGTGGTGTGTCTGGAAGCCCCCTTCGATTTTCAGGCGGTAGGGCAGTTTTATCGTGACTTCCCGCAGGTGGAGGACGCGGAAGTCATCGAGATTTTGCGTCGTTCATGATGTGACGAGGCAATCCCGCCGTTGCCAATTTTTTTCTGCGTTATGTTGTCCAGGGACGGCTCTGCATTCCCTACGGTCAGATTCAAAATTTGAAGTAACGCTCAAACCACGCCGTTGCCTGACGGGCGACTTCTTCCAGCGGGCCAGGTTCCTCAAACAAATGGGTGGCGCCGGGGATGATGGTCAGCCGCTTGGTGCAGCGCATGTGCGCAGCGGCGCGCTGGTTGAGGTCAATGACAACATCATCTTCGCCGCCAACCAGCAGCAGGGTGGGGGACGCTACTTCAGCCAGGCTGTCTGCCCCGGCCAGGTCGGGGCGTCCGCCGCGCGACACGACGGCGGCTATTTTGCCATCCAGCTCGGCGGCAGCCTGCAGCGCGGCAGCAGCGCCTGTACTGGCGCCAAAATAGCCGAGCGGCAGGTTATGGCAATCGGCGCGCTCTTTTACCCAGGCTGTGGCGGCAAGCAGGCGCCGGGTCAGCAGGGGAATGTCAAAGCGGGTTTCATAGTTGCTGTCCTCCCCGGGCGTGAGCAAGTCCATCAACAGCGTGCCTATCCCGGCTGCCCGCAAAACGCTGGCGACATAATTGTTGCGCGGACTGTGGCGGCTGCTACCGCTGCCATGAGCGAACAAGACCAGGCCCGCAAGACCCGCCGGGCTTTGCGGCAATTCCAGCAGGCCTTCAATGAATATGTCGCCATGTGGAATGTGTACGAGTTGAGCGAGTTTGGGTGTAGGCATGATGGCATC
>JAYTIQ010000079.1:0-24418 GCA_043731705.1 Rugosibacter sp. | reverse complement strand
TTTCTGGGTTAATTGAACGATCCAGCACACACCGCATGCGCTGATCAGGATTCACCACGCGCCACTCAGGAACAGACTCGCGGCATTGCGCTAGCGCCTCGGTGCACCGATCAACAAAACGACAGCCGATATAGCGCGTATCTGCCGGAGGAACGCTGCCAGGTATGGTAGCCAAGTGCCCGCCGCGTCGCGTCGGATCAGGCAAGGCAGCAAACAGCCGGACTGAATACGGGTGTGCAGGATGGGCGAAAAACTGCGCGCGTGGGGCTTCCTCGACCAGCTGCCCGGCGTACATCACACCCACCCGATCCGCCATGCGCGCCACCACGCCCAGATCATGACTGATCAGCAAAACCGCCATGCCTTGTTCACGGCGCAAGGCATCCAGTACATCCAGCACTTGCGCTTGTATCGTGACATCCAGTGCCGTGGTCGGCTCATCCGCAATCAACAAGCGTGGCCGCCCAGCCAGGGCCATGGCGATCATCACCCGCTGTTTCATGCCGCCAGAAAGCTGAAAAGGAAATTCATCCAATCGCCGCACGGGATCAGGAATGCCCACCTGAGCGAGCAATTCAACCGCACGAGTACGCGCCGCCACGCCTTGCAGCTGCTCATGCAGGGCGAGCGCTTCACCGATTTGGTGACCGATGCGCATCACCGGATTCAGGCTGGTCGCCGGTTCCTGAAAAATCATGCCGATGCCCCCGCCACGCACCTGGCGCATGCGGTTTTCCGGCAGTGTGAGCAATTGAGTACCGGCAAACTCAACCTGCCCTTGGCTCACCCGCGCGCCAAGTGGCAAAAGTCGCATCAAGCCCAGCGCCGTCATGGATTTGCCGCAGCCGGATTCACCCAGCAGTGCAAAGCACTCGCCCGCTTCAATCGAAAATGAAATGCCATCCACCGGGCGCGCCGCGCCAATGTCGATGACCAGATTGCTCACGGTAAGCAAACTCATGCTGCAGCCCTTGGGTCAAAGGCATCGCGTACGGCATCGGTGAACAGGTTGGCCGCCAGCACTAAAATGAACATGAAGGTAAAGGCTGCCGCCAGCGACCACCATACCATGGGGTCGCGGGCTAGCTCCATGCGCGCGGCATTGATCATGGTGCCAAAGGAGATGGTGGCCGGATCAACCCCGACCCCGACATACGAGAGCACCGCTTCGGCCAGCACCAGTCCGGAAAAATCCATCACCAGGGCAATAAGCACAATATGCATCAGATTCGGCAAAATATGGCGCTGCATGATGGCAAAATGACCGACCCCAAAAGCGCGCGCGGCCTGAACGAATTCCAGCTCGCGCAACTTGAGCGTCTCCCCGCGCAGCAAGCGCGCCAGCCCTGTCCAGCTGGTCATGCCAAGAATCAGGCACAAGGCCAACAGTCGCGCATCGGCCCGCTCGGCCGAGGTGGCAAACCATTCCGGATGAGTGTCGATCACCACCTGCATCATCAGCACCGCTGCAGCGATGAGCAGCACACCGGGGATTGAATTCAGCGTGGTATATAAATACTGAATCACATCATCCACCCAGCCGCCCAGGTAGCCTGCCAGAATGCCCAGCAGCACGGCCACAGGCAGCATCACCAGCGTGGTGAGCGTGCCAATCAACAAACCCGTGCGTATGCTTTTGAGCGAAAGATAAAGCACGTCTTGCCCCACTTTATCCGTGCCCAAAACGTGATAGCCACTGCCCAGCGCAATGGTGACACCCATGAGCAGAAACAACACCAGCAGGGTAAGCAGCGTGGCATGGCTTGCCGTGCGCCGAGAGGACTTTCTCGCCGTATTACCAGCGCCGACTTTTTGTGCACTTTCAATTGCATGAGCTTGCCGCTTAAAGCGAAAGCGCATCACTGACACCAAACCCAGCCACAGCAGCAGCCCCCCTGCCGCGCCCAGCGCACACCGCTGCACGATGTCTATCGTGCGATGTTCCAGCGCATGCCCAAGATGCGCCCCGCCCCATGCCAAACGCGGAAAGCCCCGCTCAATCGATCCGGGCAAGGGCTCTTTGGAAAAAAAATGCGTCGCCAGCGGTGCTGAATAGGTTTTCTCGGGATGCTCTCGCAAGGGCGCAAGCAAAACATCCAGCAAAGAATTTACTTCGACGGCATAGTTTATTTTCTGTGGCTCAGCCTGGCCTGGGGTAGCCTCCAGCCGAGCGCGGTAATGCAGTGAATCCAGCACCCCAACCAATAAAAACGCAGCCAGAATGGTGGCGGAAACCATCGCGACCTTGTCGCTGGCCACCCGCGCCCAGGACAGGCGTAACGGTGCTTGTCGCCCTGCCCACACACCCAGCAAGACAACCGCTGCTATGAGCCCGAAAAACAAGGCATCAGACCACAGCACAACCACTTGGAATGGCAACGACATCATTGCATGCTCATTGTAAACGCACCCGCGGATCAGCCAGTGTGTAAGAAATATCCGTGGCCAGCAAGCCCAGGATGTAGAGGACTGAACCAATAAACACCATCGCGCGCACCACAGCAAAATCCTGTGCATTGATCGCTTCAATGGTGTAACTGCCCAGCCCCGGAATGCCGAAAAATGATTCCGTCAGCAGGCTGCCCATGAATAACGTGGGAATCACCGCCACGACGCCGGTCAGAATCGGAATCATGGCATTGCGCAGCACGTGGCGAAACAACACCGCCGCTTCAGACGCACCTTTGGCACGCGCGGTACGCACGTAGTCGCGGGTGATTTCTTCCAGAAAAATCGTGCGATACCAGCGTGCGGACGCGCCCAACCCGGCAATCACGCCAATCAAGACAGGCAGAACAAGAAACTTTGCTGCCGTGAGCCCTGCGGCATAACCTGAAATGGGCACCCAATGCCACACTTTGGCTACCAGCCATTGGCCGCCAATAATGTAGAACAGGCCTGAAACAGACATCATGGCAACACACAGCACGACACCGAAAAAATCCAGTCGCGTGGCGCGAAAAAATACCAGCAACAAGGCAAAGGCAATCGCCACACCCAGCCCCAGAATAAAGGTCGGCAATGCAATGGCCAGGCTCGGCCCCGCCCGATGCTTGATTTCGCTGGCAATATCGCGGCCGTCATCCGCACGGCCAAAGTCGCCCGTGAACATGCGCATCGACTTATTGAAAAATACCGTTTCTGTCAGGTGCGCCGTACCTGCCGAGCCGGCCGCAGCAGCATTCCAGATGAGCGGTTGATCGTAGCCGCGCTCGGCCTTCCATTTTTGAATCGCCTCAGGCGTGACGCGCTTGACGCCTAGCTGCATGCGCGCCATATCGTCTGGCGAATTGACGACAAAGAACAGCACGAAAGTGATCAGATTCACTCCGAGCAAAATCGGCATGGCATATAACAGACGACGAATGATGTAGGCAAGCATCGGGGTGAAATATACACTGCCACCCAAGCTTGACGATGCGCAAGCAGTGGTACCGCACATCGCACGCGCGCCCCTTTTTCATTTTTCACCCCTTGCCGCCAAATAGTCGCCAAATTTTTTAATTTCCTGCGTATAATCTTCACCTCTTTAGCGCCCGTAGCTCATCTGGATAGAGTACTTGGCTACGAACCAAGGGGTAGGGAGTTCGAATCTCTCCGGGCGCACCAATTCAATGAAAAATGCCGGGTCAAATTGGCATTTTGCGGTATTTGCAAACTAGCAGGCCTAGTGGCAGACCAAGGGCAAAGTTGTATTGCTCAACGTAACTTAAAGCGTCTCATCATGCGAGAGTACAGGTTCTGAATACCCCATCGCGCCACCTTGCTATCACCTTGCAGCCGCCAAACAAGCAGTTACTGCAAAACCTGTGTGGCCCACTAGATGAGAATCTGCGCCATATCGAGGCGCATTTCAATGTCGCCATTGCCCGCCGGGGGGGACAATTGCATATCAGTGGCAATGCTGAGTTCTCTGCGTTTGCCGCTGAACTTCTACAGAAACTCTACGCCCAGGCAACCGAACCACTATCCATATCAGGTCTTCAGCGGAACCTGATCGAAATGAATCGCGGCCCACAGGAAAGCACCGATCAGGCAATTGAGTCAACTGACATTGAGCCTACACGAGCCAAAGCTCCCCATGGACATACCCCCAATTAGGCCGCTTTTCTCAAAAACATTCACACTCACGACGTGACCTTTGGCATAGGACCTGCGGGCGCAGGCAAAATGGTTCTGGCGATCTCGGCTGCGGTCGATGCGCTGGCGCGTGATGAAGTCAACCGCATTATCCTGGCCCGCCCATCGGCAGAAAAATTTTGTTGCCTGTCGCCCGGGGAATTGGCCCAAAAAATCAACCCTTCCTTACGCCCGTTTTATGATGCGCTGCATGATCTCATCGGGTTTGAAAAAACAGCCAAGCTCTGCAAAAAACAACAAATAGAAATATCCCCTCTGAAATACCTGCAAGGCCGCACGCTCAATCACACATTCATTGTGATGGATGACGCCCAGAACACGACGCCGCAACAAATGAAAATGTTTCTTACCCGCATTGGCGCAGGTACCAAGGCCGTCATCACTGGCGATATCAACCAGATTCATCTCCCCGAAGGAGAAAAATCCGGCCTGGTGGAAGCCCGCCAGGTCTTGGCGGGTGTGCCTGGTCTGGCCTTTACTGATTTTTCAGCTGATGATGTTGTTTGCCAGCCGGTAGTGACGCGCATCGTTAAAGCCTACAAAAAACATGCCTCGGCGACTTCCTGAATTGCACCTGGCTGTACAGTATCCCGGCGGAAAAAATCACGCCCCTACGCGCAACCAAGTACGGCGATGGATTCGTGCCGCTTGTTCTTTGCCTGCCGAAATCACGGTTCGTTTTGTTGATGCGACCGAGGGCCAAATGCTCAATCAGCAGTGGCGCAACAAAGACTACGCCACCAATGTACTGTCGTTTCCGTACCAGCAGGAACCCATGCTTCACGGCGATCTAGTCATCTGTCCTGCCGTGGTATTGCGTGAAGCCACTGAACAAAACAAACAACCCGAAGCCCACTTCGCACATCTCATCGTGCATGGTATTCTGCATCTGCAAGGTTTTGATCACGAAACCAGTGCTGCGGATGCAGCCCTCATGGAAACCCGTGAGCGCGAAATTTTAAGCCTCTTGAGCTATCCCGATCCTTACTGTTAACTATGGACCCTTCCAGTCGACCGAGCTTGATTGAACGTCTTTCTTCGCTCTTGATGCGCGAACCTGAAGATCGCGAACAACTCCTGCATTTGCTGCATAACGCTTTCGAGCGTCACCTGATGGATGCCGATGCGCTATCCATTATCGAAGGTGCCCTTTCTGTCGCCGATATGCCCGTGCGGGATGTCATGGTGCCGCGCGCGCAAATGGATTTCGTTGAAATCAACGACCCGCCAGAAAAAATCATCGAACTGGTAGTAACCACCGCCCATTCCCGCTTTCCGGTCATTAGCGAGGGCAAAGATGATGTCATTGGTATTTTGTTAGCCAAGGATCTGCTGCGTCACTTTTCCGACAAGGACTTTGATCTGCGCGGCAGCTTGCGGCCCGCAATTTTTATCCCTGAATCAAAACGCCTGAATGTGCTGCTGCGCGAATTTCGCGCCTCGCGCAATCACATGGCCGTGGTGGTCGATGAATACGGCGGCGTGGCAGGCATTGTGACCATTGAAGATGTGCTCGAACAAATTGTGGGCGATATTGAAGACGAATACGATTTCGATGAAACCGAAGGCACCATCGTGCTGGATAACAGCGGCAGCTACCGTGTGAAAGCCTTGACCGAAATCGAGGATTTCAACGCGGCTTTTGGTACAAATTATTCTGATGAACACTTCGATACGGTGGGTGGCCTGGTCATCCACCATCTCGGGCGCCTGCCCAAGCGCAATGAAGTCGTCGACATCGAAGGCTTGCGCTTTCAAATTCTGCGCGCCGATAGCCGCCGGGTGCACACCCTGCTGGTCGATCCGCAAAAAGGCTTGCCGCTGTCCGCTGTAGAAGAATGAATCCGCGCGCGGCGTCCCGCATTGCGTCCACCTGGCGTGCGATGGCACTGGCTGCGCTTTTAGGCGCGTTGTGCACCCTCGGCTTTGCCCCGTTCGCCGTATCACCAGCGCCGACTTTTTCGCTCATGGGTTTATTCATGCTGTGGCAACGCGCACCCTCCGCACGCCATGCCGCGCTGCTGGGTTTGGCCTGGGGCCTGGGCTGTTTTCTCACTGGCGTCTCGTGGGTGTATGTCAGCCTGCGCGAATTTGGCGGCATGGCCATGCCACTGGCCATCATCGCCACGTTTCTGTTCTGCCTGGTGCTCGCCACCTTTCCCTCCATCGCCGGAGGCCTTTTCGCTCGGGGCCAGGCACGCGCCAAGCCTGCCTCACCTATCCGGCTAGCCTTACTCTTCGCTGGATTATGGACGCTCAGCGAATGGCTGCGCGGCACCGTGCTCACCGGCTTTCCCTGGCTGGCCGTGGGTTATTCGCAAAGCCCGCCCAGCCCGCTAGCCGGTTGGGGTGCCGTGCTTGGCGTGTATGGCGTCAGCGGCCTGGTGGCCCTGATCGCCAGCCTAGGGGCTGTGCTCATCTCACAGCGCGGCAAATCACTTAAGGCCTGGCTGATCATTGCATTCATCCTTGCCAGCGGCGCTGTGTTACGGCACATGGATTGGACGCAGCCCATCGGCAAACCCATGACCGTTTCGCTATTACAAGGCAATGTGCCGCAAAGCCTGAAGTGGGACCCGAATCGCCTGGCGCTTTCCATCGACACTTACACACGGCTCGCGCAGCAACACCCCGCCGCACTCACCGTGCTGCCCGAAACCGCCCTGCCCCTGATGTTCAACGAAGTGCCGCTGGATATTCTGCAAGGCTTCACGCACCACGGCGCTGCTTTGATCGGCGCCCCAATCGCCACAAAAACGAACGAATACACTAACGGCGCCGTCTTGCTGGAACCGACTTTTACTGGCAGGCCAGGGCAAGCCAGCGCCTACGCCAAGCGCCACCTCGTGCCTTTTGGCGAATATGCTCCGCCCGGATTTACGTGGTTTTTTCAGCTGGTAAACATCCCCATGTCCAGCTTTACTGCAGGCTCAGCTTGGCAAGCGCCGCTGATCTTGGGCGAGCAAAAAATCGCACCCAATATTTGCTATGAAGATTTATTTGGCGAAGAAATTATTCGCGCCTTGCCTGCAGCCACACTGCTGATTAACCTTTCCAACACCGCCTGGTTTGGCGATTCGCTCGCTCAACCCCAGCACCTGCAAATCGCCCAAATGCGCGCCATTGAAACCGGTCGCACCGTGTTGCGCGCAACGAATACCGGCATGACCGCGATGATCACCCCCAACGGCATGGTCGCCGCAGTGCTGCCGCCCTTCACTATTGCCGCTCTGACAGTCACCGCACAGGGCTATAGCGGCCTGACACCTTATGCCCGCTGGGGGAATGTGCTGGCTTTATTTCTGGCGATACTGGCCTGCTTGCCGGCGGTACGGCATCGCACCTGATAACGTTAATTCAGCGTCAAGAAATCGTCTGCTTAAAAACCGCAGTGATCAGAACACAGCTGATCACTCTCGAACATTCAGCCAGCCAGATCAAACACAAGTACCTCAGCATCACTGCCGTTCTTCAGGATGATTCGGCTTTCGGATTCGATCATGATGGCATCTCCCGCACTGATGCGCTGATCATTGACATCCAGTGCGCCGCGCGCTAGATGCACATAGGCTTTGCGGGTTGGATCAAGGGCCAGTTCTGCACGCTCGTCGCCATCGAAAAGACCCAGATAGAGTTTGGCGTCAGCGTGAATCGTGACCGAATCTTGCCCACCCTGTGGGGATGCTACCAGCCGCAATGAGCCGCGCTTTTGCTCAGCCGGAATGGTTTTCTGCTCATAGCCGGGTGCAATGCCCGTCACATTCGGCAAAATCCAGATTTGCAGCAAATGTGTGGTTTGATCTTTCGCATGATTGAACTCGCTGTGTGTCACACCCGTACCCGCGCTCATGCGCTGCACGTCGCCCGGCGGAATGCCCTCGATATTGCCCATGCTGTCCTGATGCGCCAGCTCGCCCGAGAGCACATAGCTGATGATCTCCATATCCCGATGACCATGCTTGCCAAAGCCTTTGCCCGGCGCAATGAAGTCCTCGTTAATCACGCGCAGATTGCCCCAGCCCATAAAGGCCGGATCGTGATAATCGGCGAATGAAAACGAGTGATAACTCTGCAACCAGCCACGATCGGCAAAACCACGGTCTTCTGATTTACGCAGGGTGAGCATGAAGCACCTCCTTGTTCATGAAATAAAGAGTGATCTTGACAAGCCCATTTGCTTAAGAAACTGCTGATTCAATCCCTCGACTGCCTTGTAGCACATCCACAGCGAAGAGGGGGGTTCTTTCGTGCCCCTTCTTGCTGTGCAGGTGGTTCATCAGAGCCGACTTTTCAGGTTTTTTGTTATGGGTCACTGTGAGAGCGCAGCGTTCATATCTTCACCCGCCGCAAGCGCAACGCATTGGAAATTACGGAGACCGAACTGAAACTCATGGCCACGGCAGCAATCAACGGCGAGAGCAGTAAACCCGTAAAGGGATAGAGCACGCCCGCTGCCAGCGGGATGCCCAGCGCGTTGTAGAGGAAGGCGAAGGCCAGGTTCTGGCGCATGTTGCCTACAGTCGCCACCGATAGCGCCCGTGCGCGCAGGATGCCGCGCAAATCGCCCTTGACCAGTGTTACCGGGGCGCTGTTCATCGCCACATCCGTGCCGGTGCCCATCGCAATGCCAACATCAGCGCGCGCCAGCGCTGGGGCGTCGTTGATGCCATCGCCTGCCATGGCGACCTTGCGACCTTCCTTCTGCAAGCGCTCGACCAGATCTACCTTGTCTTTCGGTTTGACTTCACCATAAACCTCGCCGTGCGCTGCATCAAGACCAAGACGGGAAGCCACCGCACGCGCCGTGGTCAGGCCGTCGCCGGTCGCCATGATGACGCGGATGCCAGCGGCCTTGAGCCCGGCCAAGGCTTCCGGTGTCGATTCCTTGATCGGGTCGGCCACCGCGACGAGCCCTGCCAGTTGTCCGTCCACTGCCAGATACATCACGCTGGCGCCTTCCGTGCGCAGGGTTTCGGCGG
This sequence comes from Rugosibacter sp., assembly GCA_043731705.1. Taxonomy (GTDB): domain Bacteria; phylum Pseudomonadota; class Gammaproteobacteria; order Burkholderiales; family Rhodocyclaceae; genus Rugosibacter. Next base: position 15,299 of record JAYTIQ010000079.1, on the reverse strand, counting down.
CCTCCGACAAGTCAGTCACGGTGACTTTTTCGTCGCTCATCAGGGCGGTATTGCCGAGGATGACGGCCTTGCCCGCAACCTGCCCGCGCACGCCGATGCCGGTGCTGGATTCAAAACTTTCCGGCTTATCGAGCGCCAGTTGCCGCCGTTTTGCTTCGCTGACGATGGCCTGCGCCAGCGGATGCTCGCTGCCCTGGTCGATGCTGGCAGCCAGGCGCAGCACGTCATCCTCGCGCCAGCCAGCCGCCGCGACAGCGCGATGAAAAGCGGGCTTGCCCGCAGTGAGCGTGCCGGTCTTGTCTACAATCAGCGTATCAATCGTGCGCAATTGCTCAATCGCCGCGGCGTCACGGAACAGCACGCCCGCCGTGGCGGCCTTGCCGGTCGCCACCATGATGGACATCGGCGTGGCCAGGCCGAGCGCGCAGGGGCAGGCGATGATCAACACCGAAACCGCATTGATCAACGCATACACCCAGCTTGGCTCGGGGCCGAAGAAGCCCCAAATGAAGAAGGTGAGCAAGGCGATGCTCACCACGATCACCACAAAGTAACCCGCTACCACATCAGCCAGCCGCTGCATCGGCGCCCGCGAACGCTGCGCCTGCGCGACCATCTGCACAATCTGGGCCAGCACCGTTGCAGAGCCGACTTTCTCAGTGCGCATGATCAGGCTGCCGTTAGCATTGATCGTCGCGCCGATGAGTTTGTCGCCGGGCTGCTTGGACACGGGAATCGGCTCGCCGGTGAGCATGGATTCATCCACGGCGCTCGCGCCCTCCTCTACCACGCCATCCACCGGCACTTTTTCACCGGGCCGCACGCGCAGCCGGTCGCCGATATGCACATGGGTTAGCGGGATGTCTTCTTCACTGCCGTCAACAGCGATGCGCCGCGCGGTCTTGGGCGCCAGGCCCAGCAGGGATTTGATCGCCGCCGACGTTTGCGAGCGCGCTTTCAATTCAAATATCTGGCCGAGCAGCGTCAAAGAAATAATGACCGCCGCCGCCTCGAAATACACGCCAACCCTGCCGTGCATGACAAAGGATGGCGGAAAAATCTCCGGTACAACCGTGGCTGCCACGCTGTAAAAATAGGCGGCGGCAGTGCCTGAGCCAATCAGCGTCCACATGTTCGGGTTACGCGTGAGCACCGATTGCACGCCGCGCACAAAAAACGGCCAACCCGCCCACAGCACGATAGGCGTTGCCAGCATCAACTCGACCCAGTTCTGGTTTTGTGGGCTAATCAACGCCAGGCTATGACCTGCCATGGCCAGCACTGTGACAATCACGGTCAGTGGCAGCGTCCACCAAAAACGATGGCGAAAATCTGTCAGCTCGGGGTTTTCCTCATCATCCAGCGAGGGCATTTCCGGTTCCAGCGCCATGCCGCACTTGGGGCAGATGCCCGGCATGGGCTGGCGGATTTCCGGGTGCATCGGGCAGGTATAGATCGCGCCTTCGATGGCAGGCTCAGGTTCTGCCGGATGTAAATATCGTTCAGGCTCAAGGTCAAATTTGGTTTTGCATTTGGGGCCGCAAAACAGGTAACGCTTATCCTGGTAGTCGGAAAAAATACCCTTGTCGGCCGCCACGGTCATGCCGCAGACGGGATCCTTGTTTTGATTATTATTTTGTAGGGTGTTTTCTTGCGCTTGTGTATTCATGACGACTTGCCTCCTGCATAATTTGTTCAAGACTAAGCGCTCGCTAAACTAAGGTCAAGGTATAAAGCACGGTAAAATCTCTTTTTATGTTTCTCGCTTGGAATGCTCCCATGAAGCAAAAACCCACTTTCCAGGAAGTCATCCTGCGTTTGCAGGATTACTGGAACAAACAAGGCTGCGTGTTGCTCCAGCCTTACGATATTGAAGTTGGCGCCGGCACGTTTCACACCGCAACTTTTCTGCGCGCCTTGGGCCCCGAGCCTTGGCGCGCGGCTTATGTGCAGCCTTCGCGGCGGCCGAAAGACGGCCGCTATGGCGAAAATCCGAACCGCTTGCAGCATTACTATCAATATCAGGTGGTGTTAAAACCCAATCCGCCGAACATTCAGGAACTGTATCTCGACAGCCTGCGTCATCTGGGCATTGATACGGGCGAGCATGACATCCGCTTTGTCGAGGACGATTGGGAATCGCCCACGCTGGGCGCCTGGGGGCTGGGCTGGGAAGTGTGGCTGGATGGCATGGAAGTCACCCAATTTACTTATTTTCAGGAAGTCGGCTCGCTCGTCTGCCGCCCGGTGCTGGGCGAGATCACTTATGGCATCGAGCGGCTGGCGATGTATCTGCAAGGGGTTGAGAACGTGTACGACCTGGTGTGGTCGCCGGGGGTGACGTATGGCGACGTGTATCACCAGAATGAAGTGGAGCAATCCACCTACAACTTTGAGCATTCGGATGTGGATTGGCTGTTTGCCCAGTTTGGCAAATTTGAATCCGAAGCCCACCGCCTCATTGGTTTGAATCTTCCCCTGCCTGGTTTTGAGATGGTCATGAAAGCCTCGCACAGTTTTAACTTGCTGGACGCGCGCGGTGCAATTTCCGTCACCGAACGTGCCGCTTACATTGGCCGCGTGCGTGCGCTGGCGCGCGAAGTGGCGCAAGCTTATTACGATTCGCGCGAGCGGCTGGGCTTTCCCATGCTCAAAGGAGAAGCCGCATGAAGGCGACACTGTTAATTGAGCTGTTGACCGAAGAGCTGCCGCCCAAGTCACTCACCAAACTCGGCCTGTCGTTTTTGAATCAGATGCAAAAATCGCTCGCGGAAGCGGGGTTTATTGCCACGGATAACGCAGGTCAATACTTTGCCACGCCGCGCCGTTTGGCATTGGAATTTAAGGATTGCCTGGAAACCCAGCCGGATCGCACGATAGAAAAGAAAGGCCCAGCAGTTTCTGCAGGAGTCGGCGCTGACGGCACGGCGACCAAAGCGCTGGAGGGCTTCATGCGCGGCGCGGGGGTGGCTTTCGCGCAGCTGGAAAAAATTAGCGATGGCAAAACCGAGTACTTCGCCATCTGCCTGCATAAACCCGGCGAGCGCCTTGATGCGGTGCTGGGGCAGTTGGTTGAAGCGGCACTGAAAAAACTCCCCGTGGCCAAGCTCATGCGCTGGGGCAACAGCGAAGTGCAATTTGTGCGGCCGGTGCATGGCCTGGTGCTGCTGCATGGCACGCGCGTTGTGCCTGGCGCAGCACTGGGGCTAACGAGCGGCAATACCACGCGCGGCCATCGCTTTATGAGCGCGGGCGAGATCACCCTGTCCAACGCGGATGATTACGCCGCGACGCTGGAACAGCAAGGCCGCGTGATGGTCTCGTTCGAGCAGCGCCGCGAGAAGATCCGCGCCCAGCTCAATGCCGCCGCTGGGCAGCGCACTTGGCTACAGGACGATGCCTTGCTGGATGAAGTCACCGCGCTCGTGGAATACCCGGCGGTCTATGAAGTCGGGTTTGAAGCAGAATTTCTCGCCGTGCCGCAGGAATGCTTGATCCTGACCATGAAGGCAAACCAGAAATACTTTCCGCTGATGGATAGTGCCGCAGCGGACGCCAAGCTCACCAATCGCTTCCTTGTGGTGAGCAACATGCAGGTTGCCGACCCATCGCACATCATCACCGGCAACGCACGCGTGGTGCGGCCACGGCTGGCGGATGCAAAATTCTTTTTCGAGACGGACAAAAAAACGCCGCTCTCCGCGCGCATTGGCAAGCTTGCCAGCGTCGTGTATCACAACAAGCTGGGCTCGCAAGGCGAACGGGTTGATCGCCTGATCAAGCTCGCCGCAGCGATTGCCCGACGCTTGAATGCGGCCGGTTTGCCCACGGATATTGGTGAAGCCGAGCGCGCTGCGCTCTTGGCCAAGGCGGATCTGGTCACCGACATGGTGGGCGAATTTCCTGAACTGCAAGGCATCATGGGGCGCTATTACGCGCTGAACGACGGCGAATCCGCCGCCGTTGCCGCAGCGGTTGAGGCCCACTACCGCCCGCGCTTTAACGGCGACGCCCTGCCCCAAGGCACGGTGGCCTCTACGGTGGCGCTGGCGGACAAGCTTGACGCGCTGATCGGCTTTTTTGGTATCGGGCAGATTCCGACGGGCGATAAAGACCCGTTCGGTCTGCGCCGTGCCGCGCTGGGCGTGCTGCGCATCCTGATGGAAACACCGCTGCCTTTGAGCCTGGCTGATCTGATCGAAGATGCTGCCGCAGGCTTTGAGCCGGCCTTATTAACCCATGAGTGCCGTATCACCAGCGCCGAGTTTTTCCGTGAGCGTTTGCGCAACCTGTTGCGCGACGCCGGTCACGAACCCAATGCCGTGGATGCCGTACTCGCCCAAAACCCCACGCGCATGGACGAGGTGCCGCATCGCCTGGCCGCCGTCAAAGCCTTCGCGCTGCTGCCTGAAGCGGCAGCGCTGGCCGCAGCCAACAAGCGCATCGTCAACATCCTGAAAAAATCGACGGAACAGGTAAGTGGCGCAGTTAACCCTGCGTTGCTCCATGAGGCGGCAGAAAAAATTCTGTTCGCCGAAGTTGAAAAACTCACTCCGCTCATCGCAGAACAGCTCGCCAAAAGCAACTACACCACAGCCCTGAAAACACTGGCGAAGATACGTCCGGCGGTAGACGCCTTTTTTGAAGGCGTGATGGTCAATGCAGATGACCCAGCGACTCGCACTAATCGTTTGGTACTGCTGGCACAGCTGTCCACGCTGATGAACTGCGTGGCGGATATTTCGCGCTTGTCCAGCTAAGGGCGGCATCAAACCATGCTCTGGCTCATCACGAAATACCTCACCACCGCCGCACTCGTGGTGGTGATCACCGAACTCGCCAAACGCAGCGACAAGCTCGGCGGCTTGGTCGCCGCGCTACCGCTGGTGACGATTTTGACGCTGATCTGGTTGCAAATTGAAAATCAGCCGGAATCAAAAATAGCCAACCACGCCTGGTATACGTTTTGGTATGTCGTGCCCACGCTGCCGATGTTCCTGGCCTTTCCGGTACTGCTACCACGCCTGGGATTTTGGCTAACATTGCTCGCCAGCATGGTTATCACAGTTGTTTGCTTTGGCCTGTTTGCGCTTGCCGTACGCCGCTTTGGCATTGAGTTGCTGTAGTGCTGCGGCAAAAACACCCGCCGAAAACAAGCCAGCTAAACCTGACGAATAGCCGGGGCAGAGGGCTGTTTTCCTCGTCTTCTGCTAGCACCATAAAACATAGACTGACATCAATATGAAGCTGATTATTCTCGACCGCGATGGTGTGATCAATTTTGACTCCGCCCAGTTCATCAAGTCGCCTGATGAATGGAAACCCATTCCTGGTAGCCTCGTTGCCATCGCACGGCTGAATCAAGCAGGTTATCGCGTGGTGGTCGCAACAAACCAATCGGGCGTTGGCCGAGGCTTGTTCGAAATGGATACGCTCAATGCGATCCACGAAAAAATGCTCAAAGCCTTGGTGCAAGTCGGCGGGCGCATTGATGCCATCTTTTTTTGTCCACATACCAGCGCTGACAATTGCACTTGCCGCAAACCCAAACCGGGCATGTTGCACGAAATTTCCAAACGCTTTAATACGAATTTAACCGCCGTGCCCGCCATAGGCGATGCGCTGCGTGACTTAGAAGCCGCTGTTGCCGTCGGTGCCAAACCCATTCTGGTGCTCACGGGTAAAGGCAAAAAAACCGCCATTGATCTGGAATTGCCTACTGGCACACTCATTTTTCCTGATCTCGCAGCGGCTGTCGCCCATTTGCTCGCCTGAATACGCATAACTCATGTTGTCATTCCTCCGCTCCTTGCTCTATTTGGTCATATTAATTATCACCACCCCGCCCTACATGGTGCTGTTTATTTTGGTCAGCTTTCCACTCTCGCTGCGCTGGCGCCACCGGCTGGCCATGCCCTGGGTGCGCTTTGCGATCTGGCTGGTCAAACATGTATTGGGCATCCCTTATCGACTCATCGGCGCAGAAAATATCCCGTCGCGATCTGCAATCGTGTTTTGCAAACATCAATCCGCCTGGGAAACCCTGATACTGCAAGAAGTGTTCAAAGACGCTGTTTTCGTCTGGAAAAAGGAAATCAAACACCTGCCTTTTTTTGGCTGGGCGCTGGCGCTCACGCCGATGATTCCGATTGATCGTGGCGCAGGCAAAGAGGCAATCAAACATCTGGTCGAACTAGGCCGTGCACGTCTGGACGAAGGTTATACCGTGGTCATCTTCCCTGAAGGCACACGCGCACCACCCGGTGGCAAGCACCGCTACAAAGGCGGCGGCGCTTTTCTGGCCACAGCCACCGGCGCGCCCGTGGTGCCTGTGGCGCTGAACTCCGGTGAATTCTGGGGAAAAAATGCCTTGTTCAAAAAAAGTGGTGTAGTCACCGTGAGTGTCGGCCCGCCCATTGACCCCACGGGTTTAAGCGCATCCGAAATCCTGGCGCAGGCAGAAACCTGGATCGAAGCGGAAATGCGTCGCATCAGCCCGCAGCTTTATCTCGCCACAGATACAAATACCGATGAGGCCAGTCCGCAAACCCCAACGTGATCTAAGGCTGGACACCACCACTCCTGATGCCGCATCACGCTGGCATGTGGGTGCATTCATTCGCTGGCTGAATCTATCGCTGCGCTTGACGCTCAGCCGCGAGCATGTGCAAACGTGCCGTCAAGGGGATACCTTGTTTTTACCGTTACCACCGCATGCCACGCCACGGCAGATTCAAGACAGCGCTGAAGCCTGGTTACGCACAGACGCCATCCGCTATCTGACACAATGCATCGCTGAAAAATCGGCGCTGGCAATACGGCAACCACCTCGCCTGGTACTCTCTTTTGCCACTCGTGGCGATTGGGTCGAGCTGCTTGATGCTGCGTCCGCATCGACTACTGACATTGCAACTGATCCACCCACCCTGCGCTGCCATTGGCGGCTGATTGAACAGCCGCCTGAGGCGGTAGACGCTGCCTTAACGCAAGCGCTCTGGCCTTATTTTCATAATCAGCCAAACCATTCACTGTTTGCCCAGCATGCTTGAGCAACTCAAACTTTTTCTCCTGCCGCAACCCGCACCCACACCCAAAACGCGGCAAATCATTATCGCCGGGCGAATGATTGATTACCACTTAAAAACCGGCACGCGCGGTCTGAGCATGACGATTGACGAGCGCGGTCTGCGCCTGTCTGCCCCAACGCGCTTGCACATGAGTGACATCGACCAGTTCATCCAAGGGCATGGTGCGTGGGTCGTGCAAAAGCTGGACGAACTCGCGCGCAGAGATACGCCTCGCCAAATCACCATTAAAGACGGCATCACGCTACCGCTGTTAGGGCAACCACTTGAAGTGCGCGTTTTGCCTGGCACTAACCGGTTTCGTTGGGTGGCGCAAACGCTGGTGCTCGAAGCGCGACCCGAGGCCGATTTGGCAAGCCTTGCCGTGCGCGCCTTCAAAGCCCGCGCCTTGAACCACTTTGGCGAACGGCTCGACCACTACACCACGCAAATTAATGTGCCGCCACCGCCATTGGGACTGACCTCCGCACGAACGCGCTGGGGCAGTTGCAGCAAACAGAGCGGCATACGCATTCATTGGCGGCTCATTCACCTGCCACCGCACCTGGGCGATTATGTTGTCGCGCATGAAGCTGCACATCTTTTGGAAATGAATCACAGCGCCAAATTCTGGCGTATCGTGGAAACTCTTTATCCCGACTGGCAAACGGCGCGTAGCGAGTTAAAAAACTGCACCACCACCCTGCCCATCTTATGAGAGAAAAAACATGCAAAAAAATTCGATGAGACTGTTACACACCATGCTGCGCGTGGGTGATATGGAGCGCTCCATCCATTTTTATACCGAAGTCATGGGCATGCGCCTCTTGCGCCGTCACGAATTTCCTGCAGGAAAATTCACTCTCGCTTTTGTTGGCTATACCGACGAAGCCACAGGCACAGTGATCGAGCTGACCCATAACTGGGGCGTTGATCACTATGAGCTGGGCACAGCCTTTGGCCACATCGCAATCGCCGTAGAAGATGCTTCCGCTGCGTGTGATCTGATTCGCCAGCGCGGCGGGAAAGTGGTACGCGAAGCCGGTCCCATGAAAGGGGGCACCACCGTTATCGCCTTCGTGGAAGACCCAGATGGCTACAAGATTGAGTTGATTGAAAAGAAAGCATGATTGCTATCCGCCATTAACAGAAAAAAACATCACGCCAACCGCCGATACCAGTCAGCAATAGCGCTACCAATTTCGTGTGGATGATCTTCTTGCAGGTAGTGCAAACCTTCGCCAAGATCGACCGTTTCCAGCGCAGGCAAATTTTTTTGACACCAGGCAACTTCTTGCGGGCGAATCAACACACCGGGCCTGGCATGCAGCAATAGTTTTGGATGCTGCGCAGTACATAGCCATGCGTTATATTTCTTGATCATCCACGTCACGTCAACAGGTTCGCCTGCAAATGAAAGATCTTTAGGAAACTGTGCAATCGGGCGTCGAGATTCGACGGTAGGGAACGGTGCACGATAGTGATCCATTTCAACTGCCGTGAGTTTTCTTAAGATCGTACCGGGAAGCACGCCTTCAATAAACTGATTCTCTTCAGCAATCATCCGCCAACCCACGCCCGGCGTACGAAAACCACGAAAAGCTTCAGCAATCTCCGCAGGAAACATCTGAATTGCCGGCATTGGGGCAATCATGGCTTCCATGAAAGCAATCGCTTTGACGCGCTCAGGAAACCGGCGCGCATAATTAAAGCCAAGCGCCGAACCCCAGTCATGAATGACCAAAGTGAACTTTTTCAAATCCAGCGCATCGAAAAACTCATCCAGATACCTGACATGGTCAAACACGCGATATTCGAGTGCTGGTTTATCCGATTTTCCAAAGCCAATCAGATCCGGCGCGATGCAGCGCGCATGCGGCTCAAGATAAGGAATGATGTTGCGCCACAGATAGGATGAAGTGGGATTGCCATGCAGAAATACAATCGGATCACCATGGCCAACATCGACATAGTTCATATGCGAACCGAAAATCTCGATGCCATGAGGCACGAATGGAAAATCTGCTGAAATAGACTTTGATTGTTGTGTCATGGCACCCCCTATTTATAATAAAAGCATGATCGATCAAATAATGACAGCCTTACTCTGTTGAGGCAAGAGTTTGTTTCCTTTTGTCCCTCACTCATTTCTGCACCACCAAACTCTCCACATGCCACCTTCCCCATTCACTGCGGTGTGGAAGGTATCGAGCAAACGATCAATAGGCAGCAACATGCCGATCAGCCCAGCAATGTCAGTGCCTGCTGTGTCACCGGAAAATCGCCCCCAGCTGGCAAACCTCAAGCTTGGCGCCACGCCTGCGAGCACCCTAAATATCCAGCTGTTCAGTGAGATGCATTTCATTCAGGGCTCCCGCGCGATGGCGATTGGGCACGAACTTGACGCGCAATTAGCATAGCTGCATAAGCGCGCTTTACCGCCGGGGGGAGCTGCTTGATGCGATATTCCTCTTGTGAGGCGGTGGATCGGTCGGGATAGGCGGCGCTGGCCAACAGGCGTAACGGCGGATGCGAGCGGGTATAACGCGCACCTTTGCCCGCGCAGTGTGCATCAAACCGGGCGGCTACATCCACTGCAATGCCGGTGTAAATACTGCCGTCAGTGCATTCAATCAGATAAACAAACCAGCTTCTGTCCTCAGCCACGATGATTAGCGCGGGTTCAGCAATGGCTCAACACTTGTCAAGTAAGCAAAGGATGCATCCAGACAAACAATGCCTGCTCTTGAGCTAATGCCAATCGCGCCAGATCAGCCAAGTCCATGATCATGGACTGGATGTCATCCTCAGGCCATCCTTCCATTTCAAATTCAGCTGTCGCGGCGAGTTCTTCAGCCACTTGCTCGAGCGCCTCTTCATCCAGCTCAGCCAGCTTTTCTGTAACTGAATCAGCCAGCTTTAAGACGACAGCCCCTTCGCTGCCAATATACAGTGGCTCATACAGGGCGCACGCTATATCAAAATCATCATTGGTCAGCAAAGTATGCAGCATGACCAGCTTGGCGGTATCAATGCCACGCCGCTCGATACCACTCCATTCGTCAGTCGGCCGCAATGATTCGCCAATGGCAACCACTTCATCTTCCTCAGCAGCAACAATGTGGGTTAACAGGTTCATGAATTTATGAGTTCCTTTGTCTTTCGATTTATCTTTAGCATAAAACTGCGTCAAGTATTACGCACCATTATATTTTTTCTTCCAGCGCTTCCCATTGTGCCAAGGTGGTGGCGATTGCGGCTTCTATTTCAGTGAGTTCTTGATGGATTTTCTTTTGCTTGTCAGCAGCTTGCTGATAAAAATTCGGCTCGGCAATTTGCCCATGCAACAGGGCTTGCCGGGACTCCAGCGCTGCCACTTGCGCGAGCAATTGATCAATGGATTGCTGCGTCTTGAAATTTGTTTTTTTTCGTTCAGCGATGGGGGCTTCACTAGGGCTGGCCGTTGACGTTTTGTTAGTGCTGTTTTTTTTCACCGATCCTGCATTTGCTGTGGCACTGGCACCTTTAGCACCAGCGCTTTTAGCACCATCGGGCACTGGCCGCTGTTGCAACCAATCGCTATAGCCCCCGATATATTCTTTCCAGCGTCCCTGTCCTTCGCTGGCAATGGTTTGCGTGACCACATTATCCAAAAATTCGCGGTCATGGCTCACCAGAAAAACCGTGCCGACGTAATCCTGCAACAGCGCTTCGAGCAATTCCAGCGTTTCAATATCCAGGTCATTCGTGGGTTCATCCAGCACCAGCACATTGGCCGGCCGAGCGAAAAGCCGAGCCAGCAGCAGGCGGTTACGCTCGCCACCGGAGAGTGACTTAACCGGTGAGCGTGCACGCGCGGGTGCAAATAAAAAGTCTTCCAGATAACCAATGACATGCTTTTTCGTCTGCCCAATTTCGACATAATCCGAACCGGGGCTGATCACATCGACTAACGCAGCGTCTGGATCAAGCTGCGTACGAAACTGGTCAAAGTAAGCGACTTCAACACGGCTACCCATGCGCACAATACCTGCATCAGGCTCTAGTTCGCCGAGCAGAAGGCGCAGCAATGTGGTTTTACCCGCACCATTCGGACCAATCAGCCCAATCTTGTCGCCACGCTGAATGCGGCAGGAAAAGTCATCCACTACCACACGCTCGCCAAATTTTTTGGAAACACCATCGAGCTCAGCGACCAGCTTGCCGGATTCATCCCCGCGCACCAGTTGAAAATCAACCTTGCCCTGTTGCGAACGGCGGCTTGCCCGGTCACTGCGCAACAGTTCAAGCCGATGGATACGACCTACGCTGCGTGTACGGCGGGCTTCCACCCCTTTGCGTATCCAGACTTCTTCTTGTGCCAATAGCTTGTCCGCCCGCGCATTGGCGAGAGACTCTTCATGCAGCAGCAGCTCTTTGCGTTGCTGATACGAAGCAAAGCTGCCCGGAAAACTCACCAGATTGCCGCGATCCAGCTCGATGATCCGCGTCACGACGCTATCCAGAAACGCCCGGTCATGGGTGACAAACATCACCGCGCCGGGGTAAGCCCTGAGCAGTTCCTCCAGCCACAAAATACCTTCAACGTCGAGATGATTGGTCGGCTCATCGAGCAGCAGCAAATCAGGCTCGGCTACCAGTGCACGCGCCAGAGCCACACGTTTTTTGCCACCACCAGAGAGCGCCGCAACACGCGCATCACCATCCAGACCTAAGCGCGATACCGCTTGCTCAACACGCGAACTCAAACGCCAGCCATCACCCGCCTCTAGCGCGGTTTGCAGATCATGCATCCGATCCATTGCCGCCGTATCACCAGCGCCGACTTTTTGCATCACCTGATGATATTCAGCAACGACCGCAGCGATATCCCCCAGCCCCGAAGCAACCGCATCAAACACACTGCTCTCATCAGCAAACTCCGGTTCTTGCGCCACATAGGCAATGCTTAAACCTGGTTGACGCCAGATGAGCCCGTCATCCAGTGAACCCAGATCAGCCAATGCTTTGAGCAAGCTGGATTTGCCCGTTCCGTTACGGCCAATCAACCCCACCCGCTCGCCGGGATCAAGCTGCATTGCAGCTCGATCCAGCAGGGCCACATGGCCATAAGCAAGGCAAGCGCGGTCAATAGTGATTAAAGGCATAGGATTTGTTTAACGCGTGTAGTGAGTGTGAAGAAACGTATGAATCTAATATGCAGTGAAAGCTGCGAAATTATAAGTGAGCGGTTAGAATTCGCGGCGCGCCCTCGTAGCTCAGTGGATAGAGCGACCGCCTCCTAAGCGGTAGGTCAGCAGTTCGATTCTGCTCGAGGGCACCAGCCTGTTTGCTGTTTTACTTGATGCGCGTGAGTACGGGGCCATTAGGCGTGGCAGTCGGTGTATCGGTCGCACCACCTTCTGTACTTTTGGCCGTCGGGCTGCTTTTAGCTGCTGGTTCGCGCCTAACAGAAGAGAGCATCGACGGCTTGGTCGGCAAATTTTTTGCCGACTTCGTTGCTGGAGCGGCAGGCAAAGCGGACGAAACGGATTCTGTCACTTCAAACGCCATCCCTTCATTACTCTCCCGCGCATAGATTGCCGCTACGCGAGCGACAGGCACAATAACAGGGAAAACCTTGCCACTAAAACGTCCCTGAAACGTGATTTCGTCATTGCCAAGCTGCAATTGATTCGTCGCATCCAGCCCGATATTAAAAACGATTTCACCATTCTTGATGAACTCTGCTGGCGCACGCGTCATTGCATCCACAACCACCGAAAGATAAGGCGTAAAGCCCTGGTCGATACACCATTCATATAGTGCACGAATCAGATAGGGTTTGGTTGATTGCATGGCCTGGTTAGACTAAAGATGTAGCGGTGTAGCAAAAACAGTGCGATGAATGCCGTGCGAAATGCAACACAAAAAGAAACGCACGGCATGTGGCGCATAAAAAATTATCGGCGCATCGCTTTTTCTGTTGGCGTCAATGCATCAATGAACCCTTGCCGAGAAAAAATACGCTCGGCATATTTCATCAATGACGATGCCGTTTTAGGCAGCTCAATACCATAATGATCCAGACGCCATAACAACGGGGCAATCGCCACGTCGAGCATGGAAAACTCATCGGCCATGAGGTATTTTTGTTTGTTGAACATGCTGGATAAATCAACCAGCCTGTCGCGAATATGCAGGCGCGATTTATCGGCTGTTTTAAGATTTTTCTCCAGCACCGGCACATGGCTGAACAGTTCATGCTCCATCGTGAACAAGAGCTGGCGAGCCTTGGCGCGTGTCTGCGGATCCGGTGGCATCAATTGCGGATGAGGAAAACGCTCATCAATATATTCATTGATGATGTTGGATTCATACAGCACCAGATCGCGGTCCACCAGCACGGGCACATGGTTGTAGGGATTGATAATCGCTATCTCTTCTGGTTTGTTCAGAAGGTCAACATCAATCACCTGAAAATCCATCTGCTTTTCATATAAGACAATGCGGCAGCGATGACTGAAGGGACAAGTTGTCCCCGAATACAAATTCATCATTGCGCTAGTGCCCCAGGAATAGTCCGCATCACGCACGACTTTACGCACGGGTGGCGCATTTATTTCTCGATGTCCCATAGTTGCCATTACCTATAAAGTTAATGAATATCTTTCCAGTATTCGCGTTTCAGCGCATACGCCAAGACAAATAAAACACCTAGAAAAAGTAAAACCATCCAGCCAAGGCTCTTGCGCTCTGCAGCACCTGGTTCGCCCATATACTGTAAAAATCCAACCAGGTCAGCCACCATGTCGTCATACGCTTGAGGTTGCATCTTGCCTGGGGTAGCGAGGGTAAGCTTATGGTCTTCACCCAAAACTTGCTCGCCCTGCAATTCCCACAGTACATGCGGCATGCCGACATTTTCAAACACGGTATTGTTCCAGCCGGTAGGCCGTTCGCTGTCACGGTAAAACCCGCGTAAATAGGTGTATAGCCAATCCGCTCCGGAGCCAAACTCGGATGCCCGAGCACGCGCAATAACAGTCAGATCCGGCGGCGCAACACCGAACCATTCTTTAGCTTCATCGCGTCGCATGGCAATGCTCATCGGCTCGCCTACCTTGTCCGCAGTAAACAACAAATTGTCTTTAATCTGCTGATCGGTGAGGCCAATATCCTTCAAGCGGTTATAGCGCATGTAGGACGCAGAATGGCAGTTCAAGCAATAATTGACAAAAACCTTGGCCCCATTTTGCAATGCTGCTTTATTACCTGAACGGTCCGGCGCATGATCAAGATGCAGTTCTGCTCCGCTAGCCATCGCCAAAATCGGTACGAAAAGAAGTGAAAAGAATAATTTCCTCATTTTTTCACTCCATGCCCTGAAGAGGTCACACGATCGGGTTCAGGCTTGCATTTATCAATGCTGCTATAAATTGGCATGAGCAGGAAAAAGGCAAAGTAGATGACTGAACATATTTGCGAAACCAAAGTACGCACGGGCGTGGGAGGCAACACGCCAAGATAACCCAGCACGAAGAAACTGATCACAAAGGCTGCCAGAAAGGTTTTATAGATCGGGCCGCGATAGCGAATTGATTTTGCCGGGCTGCGATCAAGCCAGGGCAACAAAACAAAGATCAGTGCCGATGCGCCCATCGCAACCACACCCCAGAACTTGGCATCAATCCCGAACAGCGGGTAAGTCACTGCACGCAAAATGGAATAGAACGGCGTGAAATACCATACCGGCGCAATATGCGGCGGGGTTTGCAGCGGGTTAGCCGGGAAGAAATTGTTGTATTCGAGAAAGTAGCCGCCAACCTCCGGTGCAAAAAACACGATGAGTGAGAAAACCATCAAAAACACAACCACGCCCATGATGTCTTTCACCGTGTAATACGGATGAAACGGAATACCATCCAGCGGAATCCCCTTGGCATCCTTTTTCTTCTTGATTTCAATGCCATCCGGATTGTTGGAGCCAACTTCATGCAGTGCAAGAATGTGTGCTACCACGAGGCCCACCAGCACAAGGGGCACAGCGATCACGTGAAACGCAAAAAAGCGGTTCAGCGTGGCGTCGCCCACAACATAATCGCCGCGTATCCACAAAGAAAGATCCGGCCCGACAAACGGAATGGCAGAAAACAGATTGACAATAACCTGCGCCCCCCAATAGGACATCTGGCCCCAGGGCAGCAAGTAACCGAAGAAAGCCTCGGCCATCAAGCACAGGAAAATCAGCATGCC
>JAYTIQ010000078.1:0-10158 GCA_043731705.1 Rugosibacter sp. | reverse complement strand
TGTCATACGCCGTTGGTGCAACAAAATCGATCGGCAAGAATTGCACGTTGGGCGCGGCATCCATGCTGGCGGGCAAATCAGCCAGCATGTTCTTTGGATCCATCAGATTGCCCACGTATTTGCAGGTCACCACCGTCGGGCAGTGCTTGCCCACACCGGCCCAGAATTCAACCGGGAAAGTGGATTTGAAGAACAACGGGTTGGCATACACCATCAAGCCCATGTCAGGCACGGCTTCGGCCAGATCAGCATAAAACTGCACTGAATTGGCAATAGTCGGCGTCTGCCACAAAGGCAAACCCACAAAGCCACCTTCAGCACCCAGCTCGCGGAACAGCCTCATCTGACGCACAGTCTCTTTTGTGCCCAGTGTGGTAATGCCTGCAAACACAGGCACCCGGCCACGTGCGACTTCAACGATGGTGCGCGTAAAAGCCAGTTTTTCTTCCAGCAACAGCGCCGCGCATTCGCCCGTCGTGCCATTTGCAGCAATGGAACCAATGCCTGCGGAAATCAGCGCTTCGGTCATGCGCGCGGTTTCGTCCAGATCCACAGAATCATCAAACTGCCAGCCGCCCTGGCCTTCTTTGCAGGGAGTGGGAATCATGGCGGAAACGCCACGGATATCGTCTTTAGTCAGCATGGAAAACTTTCCGGGTTGTCATCAAAGGCAGCATCTTACCGAATAAAAACCCTAAAGTTAGTTATGAATATCGAAATGAGCACTATTTGCTCTCGCTATACCGAGGCTTGAATTTGCTGCAGCAACGCGCGCACGCTTAGCACTGCAAGCCAACGCTCCATCCACGACGGTGAAAACCTACAGCGACCAGGGCGTACATCGCTCGACCATCCTGCCGCCGTAGTACCAGCGCCGACTTTGATGACTACGATGTTTATGTGAAGCCCTTGATCGCCTCTTCATGCGCACCCCGCGTCACCTGCCACTATCAAAATAGTTACGCTAAAAAGAAGATCCTGGCTGCTGCAAGAATAAACGCTCGCTCTCTGTCGGCTCGCGCCCCAAAATGGCATTGCGATGCGGAAAACGGCCGAATCGTGCAATCACCTCATGGTGTTGTTTGGCGTAATCCAGGGCAGATGCAAACGCTCGCTCATGGCCTGGCGGTGCATCATCAAGCAGACAGGTGAACAAAGCCACCGCACGCACTTGATCGGCCAATGTCTCGCTGTGTTCAAAAGGCAAATACGCAAACCAGCGCATGAAAGGCGACAAGGCTTGATCTTTGCCGCTGACAACTAATTCCTCTGCCAATGCACGGGCTGCTGCATCGCCTAGAAAGGCTTTAGGCGTATCGCGAAACATGTTGCGCGTGAATTGATCGAGCAACAGAATATCTGCCAGCTGCGTTTGCGCCAGTTTTTCATCGCCTTCACTGTCAGCAAAGCGGCCACCTGCCAATGCGGATTCAACTGCCTGACCAAAGCGCGCTCGAATCTCGCCATCGAATTCGGCATCTTTCTGAAACTAGGCCGGACGGTAGGTGTTATGCGCAGGGTCTTGACTGGGTAAAAACCAGAAATCAAGCACCCTCTGCGCAGAAGTGACCATCACGCAGCGGCCTTGGTACTCCGTTTGGCGGGGGCTTTTTTCGCCTTGCTGGCGGGCTTTTTCGTCACAGCCACGGCGGCATCTGCATCTTTCGCAGCTGGCTTTGCAGCCGGCTTGGCACCGGCTTTGGCCACACGTGGCTCGAATTCAAAACTGACTTTTCCCGTAGCCGCATCGCGCGTTAAAAAGGCGGAGAACTTGCGCCGCGTTTTGTTGGAAATAAATCCCCTGAGCAAGCTGGTTTTGCCGGTTTCCAGCAGTTTCTGCATCTCTTCCCGCGCAATTTCCTGTTGCAGGATCACCTTGCCGGAACGGAAATCGCAGCTTTTTTCCGCACCCAAGGCTTTTTCGCAGACATACATCATGCCGTGTTCAAACACGCGCGCCGCACATTTCGGGCAAGCGCCCAGCGGCTCCTGGCCTGTGAAATCGACAGGTTCACTGGCATCCGCATCCGACTGACCGAAATCGAACTCAGGCGTGTGATCTTCCTTGAGTTTGATCATCGCTGCAAAAGCCCGCCCCATCTTGCTGCGAAAACCTTGCAGCGGGCCGATGACGCGCTTTTCCAATAGCTCGTCCATTTCTTCCGGTTCCCACTGGCGGCTGGCAACCACTTTCCACAAACTGTAATCGCACGACTTGCACTGGAATTTTTTGTAGTTCTCCTGAATCACGCCGCCGCATTTGGGGCAGGGTGTTTTCAATGTCGAGAACGCGGCATCAGGCAATTCGCCGGTCTTGATGCGCTCAACCATGGTACGTGTTCTGTCCATGATCTGATTCATGAACTCGTCACGCTTTAAGCGCCCGTGTTCCATTTCCTTCAGCTTGTATTCCCACTCGCCGGTCAGTTCAGGCAAACGAATATCATCCACGCCGAGATTTTCCAGCGCAAATAATAACGAAGCAGCCTTGGCCGTTGGCTGCAATTCACGGCCGTTGCGGTGGATATATTCCTCCGTAATCAAACCTTCAATCGTCGCCGCGCGCGTGGCTGGCGTGCCTAAACCACGCTCGGCCATGGCTTCACGCAGCTCTTCGTCTTCAATCAACTTGCCAGCGCCTTCCATAGCAGTGAGCAGGGTGGCTTCTGAAAAACGCGGCGGCGGCTGGGTGGTTTTGGCCTTGACTTCCACATCCTTGGCCCACACGCGCTCGTTCTTTTCCAGCGGCGGCAGGTTGGGATTCTCATCGTCCTCTTGCGACTCTCTGCCATACACAGCAAGCCAGCCCGGTGTTACCAATACTTTGCCGTCGGTCTTGAAGGCCTCGTTGTCAACCCGCGTGATGCGTGTGGTGATGTTGTATTCCGCCGCCGGATAAAAAATACCGAGGAAACGTTTAGTCACCAGATCGTAAATTTTCTGCTCGGGTTCCGACAGCGTTTTCGGCATGATGCCCGTAGGAATAATGGCAAAGTGATCGGATATTTTCGCGTTATTGAAAATGCGTTTGTTTGGATGCACCCATCCACTCTTCAAGATCGTCGCGGCGAAAGGCGCATAGGCTGTTTCGCTCATCGAACCCAGCGTCTCTTTAACGGTGTTTAAATAGTCTTCGGGCAGATGACGGCTGTCCGTTCGCGGGTAAGTCAGCGCCTTGTGTTTTTCGTACAACGCTTGGGCCAGCCCCAGGGTATTTTTTGCCGAGATGCCAAACCGGCTGTTGGCTTCCCTCTGCAACGACGTTAAATCGTAAAGCATCGGGCAGGCTTCGGTCTTGGGTTTGCTTTCGTCCTCAACCGTGCCATGCTGACCCAGGCATTTGGTGCGGATGGCATCTGCGCGTGACTGTTCCCACAGGCGTTCGGCACGGGCGTGTTCATCGTCTTCTTTCTTGAATTTCTCATCGATCCAGCGGCCACGATAAATGCCGGCCACACATTGAAATTCCGCTTCCACTTCCCAGTAGTTGCGTGAAATAAAACTTTTAATGCGGCGCTCGCGCTCGACCATGATGGCCAGCGTGGGTGTTTGCACACGACCAACAGGAGTCTTGTAAAAGCCGCCTTCTTTCGAGTTGAACGCCGTCATGGCACGCGTGCCATTGATGCCGATAAGCCAATCGGCTTCCGAGCGGCAGCGTGCTGCATCGGCCAGCGGTTGCATTTCTGCGGCTGTGCGCAGATGCGCAAAGCCTTCGCGGATAGCGTTGGCGGTCATGGATTGCAGCCACAAACGGCGCATGGGCTTTTGCTTTTCGCCCAGCGCATGTTGCGCAACGTAACGAAAAATCAGCTCACCTTCACGTCCGGCGTCACACGCATTGACCAACCCTGTGACATCCTTGCGCTTGATCAAACGCGTCAACAACTTTAAACGTTCCTGCGTGCGTTCAATCGGATTCAATGCAAAGTGGGGCGGAATCGCCGGCAAATGCGCAAAGCTCCATTTGCCGCGCTTGACTTCATACTCTTCCGGCACCACCAGTTCCAGCAAGTGGCCGATAGCCGACGAGAGCACATAATTTTCGCTCTCGAAATAGTCTCCTGTGCGCTCGAATTTTTCTCCCATGCCGGCCAATGCCTTGGCGATATCCTGGGCAACGGAAGGTTTTTCGGCGATGATGAGTTGCTTGGTCATAGTGGGTAGATTAGGTAGGCAAGCGTATCAAGAGCAGCGCATATTAATTTAAATCAGGCGCGGCTCAATACATTGAGCAAGTGGTGTTAGTTAAGCAGAATGCGGGTAACGTGTTCGCCAATATCCAGATCGGCCTCATCAACCTCTTCTGCCAGAAGCTCTTCCAGGATCAACGCATCGACTTCGTGCCGGGTGCGCCAAATCATGGCAAGCACAACAATCTTGAAGCGGTCCAGGCTGATTTCATCGTCCGGCAAGGCCAAGGCACGCTCAATAATGGCTTCACGCAGCGGCGCATCAATCGCGGCACATTGCTCAAGAAAGCTGATAAATCCACGGCACTCGACTGACAAGCGGTCTTGCTCTTCCTCGTCATAAATGCGGATTGAACCAGCGGCAGGCAAATCACAAGACGTCTGATGACCCGCCGCCAAACCATCCATCCAGGATAGCGCCGCACTGATGTCATCGGTCTCAAAGCCCGCAGCCGAGAGCTTTTTCGCCAACACGCCCGCTGGGGGGCAGGTGTCGGGAAGATAGTTTTCAAATAGGTAAACAAGAATTTCCATCATGGTGTCAATCCAATCGCTGATAGAGGCCGCCGGGTAGCTGCGCAACACGTCCGGCAAGTTCCAATGGTAGCAGGATGGCAAGAAGTGCCCCCGGCGTCAAGTCACTTCGCGTTGCCAGGGTATCCAGGTTGCAGGGAGTACGGCCCAATAAAGTCAGCACCTGCTCTTCGCTGTCATCAGTTTTTATAGCCGTATTACCAGCGCCGAGTTTTTCAGATTGTCCGATTTTTTCAATGGCTGTGCGGGTCCAGCGCAACTCCTCCAGAATATCCTGCGCTGATTCAACCAGTTTCGCGCCTTGACGAATCAGTTGATGACATCCGCGTGCGAGAGGCGAGTGGATCGAACCCGGAATGGCAAACACATCCCGCCCCGCTTCTGCCGCCAGACGCGCGGTAATCAGCGAGCCGCTTTTAGGCGCAGCTTCAACCACCAGGCAGCCCAGCCCCAAGCCAGCAATCAGCCGATTACGGCGCGGAAAATTAGCCGCCAGTGCAGGCGTGCCCAGCGCAAATTCGCTCAAAATCACGCCGTTAGCCACAATCTCGCGGGCCAGCGCTTCATTGCGCGCCGGATACAGCCGATCAGCCCCCGTACCGATAATCGCTACCGTTCCGGCCGATGTACTTAATCCACCCCGATGCGCAGCAGCATCTATCCCCAATGCCAACCCGCTCACTATCGTCAGCCCGGCCTGACCCAAGGCTGCGGCAAACGCCTCGGCATCGCGCTCGCCTTGCGCTGTGGCGTTGCGGCTGCCGACGATAGAAAACATCGGCTGCGCAAGCAGCTCCACCCGCCCACGGGCGTATAGCAGTAGTGGCGGGTCATCCGCTGTTAATAAACTGGGCGGATATTCCGCATCGGCCAGAGTGAGCAAATGATTACCTGGCTGCTCGGCCCACACCAGTGCCGCCTCAATCACCTTGGACAACTCAGGCTCAATGCTGAGCAACCGCTCGGCTACCGCAGACCCGACCACAGCGGCAAGTGAAGCGTAGCTTGCCGCGAAAATGGCTTCAGGCAAACCAAACGCCTTGAGCAAATTGCGCCGCGCGCCATTGCCTACACCGGGCGCATGCGTCAACCGCAACCAGCCAGCCAGCGCATCAGACTGGCTGGCTGGTTGCGGTTCATTCATCGCGCTACCCATCAGAAAATACGTGTGATATTCAGTTCCTCGGAAACGCGGCAAATCAAGGTGTATGCGCTGCGTCGCCCACGACCACGGGTTTTTGCGCACTCATCACCAGCGCATAAGCGACCCGGTCAAAAACACGGAAAACAAATACTAGGCCGTTTCTCGCATCGGGCAAGGTATAGGTTTTTTTCTCGCCCTGGAAACGATCATCCACCGTAACGCCCGCCGTATCTATTGCCAGCACATGGCCCGCCTCAAGGCCATCCTTTTTGCCCCGGTTCAAGACCACCACCGCTTGCGGCCCGCCATACTGAACCCCGCCATAAATCGACAACACCCGCGCTTTAATGGCTTGCTCAGGCGCATGCGGAATGTAGCTCACCACATCAGCACGTGGTGCAGGCAATAACATATCACCGGCCAGCACTTCTTCTTTTGTGGTCAGCAACCGGAAGGAGGTCACCTCGCCTTGTGCCGTCAGACGCGCCGTGCCGACATACAGTGCCTCAAAGCCCAGAGTTTCTTTTGTTTCGGGATCATTCAGCGGCTTACCCGCGCGAAATACCTGCCACACAGGTGCCGTTGCGCCATTCGCTGCCGACGTGGTGTAAATCATATCTCCCGCACCGGCAATGACACGGTTATCCTGCAAACCAACCACACGCAGCGCACCTGCCATGCTGGCTTGATCCACCACCAAAGGCTGGGATAAAAATGGCTCGATATCTTGCGGCGGAATCGACGGAATCGCTTTGTTTTTCGGCTCGATATATTCGCGTGGCGATAGCTTCTCGGTTTTCTCGGTAGCGAACGACAACCGTGGCTCACGCCCGCTTCTATCCAGCACCAAAATCTGGCCGGGATAAATCCAGTGCGGGTTTTTAATCTCTTGCGCATTCATTTTCCATAACGCTGGCCAGCGGAAAGGGTCTTTCAGATATTTGGCTGATAACCCCCATAGCGTATCCCCCCGCACCACGGTGTACCGCTCTGGCGCCCCATCGGCTAACACCAGCGGCTTGGTGGGCTGGGCAATTGCCAGGGTGGTTGAAATACAAAAGAGTAGGGCAGATATAATGCGATGCATGGTGTGACCTCCGGCCGGGCGTCTAAAACAAGGGTATTTTTTCGAATACTGTTTAAGTTGCCTGATTCTGCCCGACAATTCTTTCGGTATCAATTCTTTCAAGAGCTTTTTCATGGCCTTATTACCTATTTTGCGTTATCCCGACCCGCGTCTGCAAAAAAAAGCCGCGCCGATTTCCACCGTTGACGCCAGCATTCGCCAGCTCGCCGCCGACATGGCAGAAACCATGTATGCCGCGCCAGGCATTGGTCTGGCGGCCACCCAGGTTGATCGACATATTCGCCTGATTATCATTGATGTCACCGAGAACAAATCCAGATTGCAGGTTTTTATCAATCCGGAAATCATTAATAAATCGGGTGACTGCGAAAGTGAAGAAGGCTGCCTATCCGTGCCCGGCATTTACGAATCCGTCACCCGTGCTGAAGAAGTCACCGTCAAGGCATTGGACCTGGACGGCAAAACCTTCGAACTCGCCGCAGATGGCTTATTGGCGGTGTGCATTCAGCATGAAATTGATCACCTGAACGGCAAGGTGTTCGTTAATTATCTGTCGCGCCTGAAACAGCAACGCATCAAGGAAAAGCTCATCAAGCAGGCGCGGGAAACGCTCTAATGCGCGTGATTTTTGCCGGCACGCCGGATTTTGCCGCGCAAGCGCTGGCCGCCATCCTCGCCGCCGGGCACGACGTGTTGCTAGTGCTCACTCAGCCGGATCGCCCTGCCGGGCGGGGCATGAAGTTGCAACCTTCCGCCGTTAAACAACTGGCCCTCGCGCACAAGCTGCCGGTGTTTCAACCGGATCGCTTAAAAGACCCAACAACGCATGAACCGATTCGCGCCGCCCAGGCTGACGTGATGGTGGTGGCCGCCTATGGGCTGATTTTGCCGCAAGCCGTGCTGGATATGCCGCGTTACGGCTGCCTCAACATCCACGCCTCGCTGTTGCCACGCTGGCGTGGTGCAGCGCCCATTCAACGTGCCATTGAAGCAGGCGATATTGAAACCGGCGTCACCATCATGCAAATGGACGCCGGGCTGGATACCGGCGCCATGCTGCTTAGCGAATCGCTAAAAATTCTCAACGAGACGCAAAGCGCTGGCGAGACGGCGGGCGAACTGCATGATCGCCTCGCCACGCTCGGTGCGCGCCTGATTGTCACCGCGCTGGCGCAACGCGATGCGCTCACGCCCGTCGCGCAACCGGCCAGCGGTGTGACCTATGCCGCAAAAATCAGCAAGGCCGAAGCGCAGCTCGACTGGACGCAACCCGCTGAGGTTTTGGCGCGCAAAATCCGCGCCTTCAATCCCTTCCCCGGCGCGACCCTGACTTTGGCTGGCGAGACAGTCAAAATCTGGCGTGCCGAAGCAGTCACCGGTTCGGGCAACCCCGGCCAGATTCTGGCCGCCGATGCAAACGGCATTGTCGTTGCCACCACCCACGGCGCATTACGCCTGACCGAACTGCAAAAACCCGGTGGCCGCCGTGTCACCAGCGCCTTGCGTCTCTTCGAGAACTTTTTGCGCGGCAAGCCGCTTGCCCCGTAGTGATTGCCCAAAACCCTCAGGCGTTTGCTTGTCGTGAACGAGGATATAGCGTTTAATCCAATTTACATAAGCGGAGTTGGGGCGAATGCTGTAATGCTTCACCGCAACTTATTGCGCACTTGATCCAGCAACTCGGTGGTGTCCTTTACAGAAAATTTAGGGGGTGTTGTGGCCATTCAATTCGTTGAAAAACAAAGCACTAAAAAATTCTTTCCCGAAGTAGCCCCCCAAGGTGTATTTTTCGGCGAATTTTCGGGTGTTTACTTCACGTTGGGAGTCATAATGACGCCTCATGTCTTCGGATCTTTCGCAGAGGCGTCCGTATTCGCTAGAGATCTTGCTGTTCGTCTCCGGCGAACAGTAGAGATTCAAAGGGAGGAGGAAACCTGGCTCGTTGAATGTCCAGATGAAGATGCCGTGACACCCGATCCATCCTCCCGTCTATGCGCCGATTGCGGGGACACAATTCCTGCCGCGAGGCTACAGGTTTCTCCAAATGCAAGTCGTTGTGTCAAATGCCAAAGTAAGTATGAGCGCGGTCACGACACTCGGCGAAAGGTCGATGAAGGCCCAGCCGGCACAAGAGCGGAGCACAAACACATGCGAAAACAACTATGGGGTGATATGCGCAACAGAGGGCGCGGGAAGTAACAACGTGCCCCCAACTCGGCGGTCGACCTCGACCCCTTCGGTCGCTGGACGTTGCGCGATAAAGCCGCGCAGCGCCGGTCACCTCTACCTACGTTGGGCCTAATCATGAATTTATCTGGCTGGTCTCGCATCATGGTAGCAATCACAATCGCTTGGCTCCTCGCCTTGGCTGGCTTTGTCGGCTATGAACATCAAAGCAGCAAAGTCTTCTGCCAATTCGATGGTGAGGGTTCGGTGTGCCAGCACATCTTTTGGTTATGGGCCTATGTCTCACCTGAGAAGTTCGAGTTTACGTTAAAGCATGGCAGGCTCTTGGCCATTGCCCTTGCTCCGGTCACAGTGCTGTGGTTCTGTTTCGACGCAGTGGCCTAGATTAAGGCTGGGTTCAAAGACAAGTCATGAAACCTATTGAGTGGCTCGAACAAAATGCGCACGGATTCAGCGCTCTGTCAGAACCTGAGCGTGAGGCAATATCAAATTTTTCACTGCTTTGGAGCTTCTTCGAAGCACGCGCCCTTGCCACAAGAGGTTCGTCTCATGCAATTTTAGCTCTTACTCATAAGTGGTCATCACAGGGGCTTCTTGATGTGCAGGATTTTTCCGCTAGCCTCCAATATTTTCAGCAGCGCTACTACTCAAACTCTGTGGCCACTCCACATTTAGCATCCCTAAGTTTAAGAACAAATGATTGTCCGGAGTTGGTTAATACCGTCCTTAAATCCGAAAACACAAACCCAACCGACTGTGTTGCGGCACTTCTAATCATTGTTTATAGGCTTCGCAATAACCTATTTCATGGGGCCAAGTGGGCTTATGGCATTCATGGACAGTTAGAAAATTTCAATAATGCAAATTCTGTTTTAATGAGTGCGCTTTCAATTGAGGGGTTGCAATAATGCTGCCCAACGATTAAGGTTAGATCGTGATCGCGAAGCGAGCCACGATCTGAACCGTTTGTTGGACGAGCCCGGCTGGCTCACAAACGCTATGCAAATATCTCC